>JANQMK010000434.1 GCA_028280085.1 Pseudomonadales bacterium | reverse complement strand
AGCACCATCATTCCATTCTTGGTAAAATTCAGGCTCCACTGCCAAAGAGGAATTACTGCTGCCGTGTTGATCGGGAAATTGAGGGGAATTGAAAAAGTAGCGCGTTTCAATGTCTAATCTAGCTGAAAAATCAACGGCTAAGCTTTGAGACGAAAAGAAGATCGGGACGGCAGTAACCAAAAGCGTTGAGAGGTACCGAAAACAAACAGGCATACAGCTTTTCATGAAGTTCCTTACCGCCGATCTCAGTGTGTGAGAATTTAGTTTTACCTATCTAGCTCGCTTTAAACTATTTTTATTGAAATCTTTATCTGTAAATCCGTTATCGAACTTATAGTCACTAAACATCATGACGGTACTTTTGCCAGTTTGGTGATTTTGCATTTCGGATTTGCCCGGACGCCAATACTTATCTAAATAAACTTTATAATCCGAGCTTGTTAACGTTTTCAGTAAGGCGCGTTTGCGATCATAGAAATCGGCCTTTTGAACGCGGTAATGTGCTTTATCGACCCACGTAATGATCTTGGTATAACCAGAGTACTTGTCACGTGGTATCGCTTCTATAACATAGCAATCCTCTCCATTCACAACCTCGTCTTTTAGGTAGTTAAAGTCATATTTGGTTACTTCGAATGATGCGATATCTTCGTAAGAGAATTCGCTACTCATAAATGGCCCAGATTTGTTGCGAGAGTTAATGCGCTTGACTCGCTTTAATGCCGGTAAATATAGCCACTGTTCATCGGGTTCCAAGGTATGAGAGAAAGTCAAAAAGGCTGTGCCCTTAACATCTTTTGGACGATCAAATATCGCTAAACTTTTATCGCCATCCCCTATTACTTCTAGTGCTTTCATTCTCAGGTTGCGCTTACTTTCATCGCCATGTCGGTTGCGCAAAGTCATGTCCATAGATGCTTCGGAGTCTTTCCAACCAATGTTGGTAATGTCCTGATGAATTGCGATTTCCAAACCTTTGCGTTGGCTTTCGCTGAGTTTTGCTAATTCAGCTGGTGATATATAGGGTTCAAATTGTGCGTCACTCAGCTTGGCGTTGGCATGTAGGCTAACTATCGCAATTAGCGCTAGCAGACTGTATGAGATCATTTTTTTTTGTATCATGGTAATGTGTTACCTCTAATGTATCCTACTAAATGGTTAGTTCATATTGGCTAAATCTGATACCAAAAATATTATTTTTTTGCAGTTTCAACTTAAGCTAATGAGCAGGTTTGTGCAAATACTATCTTTACACAAAGGCCATTTTTGTTAAAAAACTGCCTTCTAATGAAGGATAATGTTACCCGTGATTGATTGAACCATCGGTCCCGTTATCTAGTTTATAGTTTATAAATGATTCCTTTGTTAGAATCTATCAAAACTTACTATCTTGGCAGAACGAAGCTACTGTTCCACATTGGTTACTTTATCGTGTTTAACAGCCCATCAATATAACTGCTTTTCTCCTAAGTTTGCTATTTTACAACTGTTTTTTACTATCTCAGTATTATTGACTGTTCATTTGTTGAATTTGTTCAACGAGTATTTGTGTTATTTTTTATACTCTTAAATGAGGTTTGGTGAGTAGCGTATGTTGTAATAGTTGTGGTTGAATTTTGTTCGTTATCAAGATGTTTCTATCCTATTATTCTCAAGATGGTATATCCTAAAATGGTATATCTTAAACATGATCAATTTGCTCGGGTGGGACTTAAATAGTCATGGTGTGGTCAAATGTCATAAATTGCATGTTAGCGGCTATTTAGCGGGTTAACTCAACGGGAGCGTATTCTATGGTAGACGGAGCAAAAGATGTGACTAAAAGAAAACACTCTGTAATAAGGCGTTTACTATGCGTGTTGATTTTGTGTTCTTCAAATGCTGTTGGTTTGCCGCCGGAGATTGAATTAGACCGCTTTATTATTGCCGCTAAAAAACACATTCTAGAAAAGCAATATGTTGAGGCGGAAGATTATTTATTGCGTGCAAAAAATCTCGGTGTTGAGTTACCGACGGATTTTTATTACGCCTACGGTCAAGTACTTTTCCATAAGAAACAAACTGTCGATGCGCGCCACTATTTAGAAACCTATGTGGAAAAAGTTGGCAAAGACGGAGACTTCTATCAAGAATCACTGGAACTTATCAACACTATTGAAGAGAAAGAATCAGCTAAAGAAAAAGAAAAACAAACTACCGAGTCTGTGACAAAGAAAGCTAAGCTTGATTGGTCATCTGTCGCTAAGTCGATGAAAGTTGAGAACGGTTATATTGAAGAGTTAAAATCATTTTATTTAACGCAAGATGAACGAGAAGCATTGCAACTGCACATTAATAGCCTGTTGTCGGTATACCATATTGGCAATGTACCACATTTAAAGCGTGTGGCTTCTATGAGCTATGTCACTTCCTTGAGTTTGTCTGACAATATGATCTATGCATCAGTCCTTAATGCGAAAAAAAATAGTAGTGATTTACGCGCTGTTTCGTCAAAATTTAGTGTATTTGGTGTTAACCCCTATGTTGATTACGGTTGTGAGTCGGAGGCGATGAACTGTTGGATAGCGCATCCTGTTGATGGCACTAAGTGGATACGCATTATTAATGATTCTGATGCAGCGAAAGAGTTGGTGAAAGCACTGACCTACCTGATTAAAGTCATGCAGAGAAGTTGACAATTGTGGGTGGCTATTAGGTTTAAATAGTAAACTAGTTGGAAGATATATTGGTAAATATTGTTTTTAATAACAATGATAACGAATAATGTGGCGTCTATTAGTAGCTATTGGCTCTCCCAGACTAATTGAGCCTTGTCCGATAAGGGGTATGGCCTCGCGGCGTAAATAGAGATCTTTTCCGTCCTGATCTTGTACATAAGTGCCATTGCTGCTTTGATCTTTGAGAACAAACTTACCACGCTGGTATTCAATGACTGCATGAGTACGAGATGCCAAGTTGGAGTTAATAGCGAAGTCGCATTTGGTACCACGACCCATAACAAAACTGACAATATTGGGGTCTAACTCTTTTTCTTCTTTGTCATATTCAAGGATAAGTTGTTCCGACTTGGCGTTATCTGATATTGCTGAGGCCAAAACGGTTAGTTCAGTGCTACCTTCTTCCCAAATCACTTCGTAGATCACCAATTCTTCGGTCTTGCCTTTCACTTTGACACTATCGAATTTTCGAGTGTCTAGTCCGATGTTCATTGACAATTCACTTTGTAATTGTTCTGTGATAAGAATTTGTTTAGCTTTAGCAATGGCGGCAACTCTAGCAGCAACATTTATAACATCTCCGAAGAGATCATTTTTCTTTACAATGACTTCGCCGTAGTGGATACCGATGCGTACTTGAAGCGGGGTTTTTTTGTTAGCGGATTTTTTTTCGATATAGATTTGTATGTCTTTCGCTGTTAGTGCAGCGTTGTCTCCGTTAGGGAAACGACACATGATTTCATCGCCAATGGTTTTTACCACTTCCCCTTGATTTTTTTGCACGAAACTTGTCATCATGGAAATACATGAATTGATCTTTTTTTGAGCTGCAACATCTCCTATTTTATCGTAGAGCTTGGTACTGCCAGCAATATCAGCAAACATTACGGCGACCGTAGGCTTGTCTTTTTTAAATTTGTCCAGAAATTTCATTTGGACCCTTTTTGAGCAAATTGAGCATGTGTTAACACTAAGTTTCTATTAAGCATAGTTCAATTTAGATTTCTTCTAACCGTTACGGTGCAATGGCTTCATTCAGAGCCTGACAGCGTTTTAAATGGGGATAGTATGTGTTTCTTTCACAGGTTCCATGACTACGTAGCTAGTTGATTCATGAACGCCTGGCAGGCTTAATAATGTATCGCCAAGAAATTCTCTATAGGCTTTCATATCTGCGACTCTGGCTTTGATCAAATAGTCGAAATTACCAGATACGAGATGACACTCTTGCACCTCCGATAACTGCAGTACAGCCTGCTTAAACTCGTTAAAAATATCTTGTGATGTTCGGGAAAGGCGTATTTGAACAAACACGAGCAGTTCTGCTTGCACCATTGATGGATTCAATATTGCGCTATAGCCGGTTATTACGCCATCTCTTTCCAGGCGTTTAATGCGTTCTATACAGGGTGTAGTACTAAGGCCAACCCGGCGCGCGATTTCAGCGTAACTTAGCCTGCCGTTGTCTTGTAGTAGCTGGAGAATAGAACGATCGGTTTTATTAAGTTGGTATTTCCAATCTTTCATGACTATAAAAGTTAAATCACCTAATTAAGAGATAAATAATAGATTAAATTACTAATAAATAAATTAAAATAAGTTGAAATAGCTCTAAAATTATTATTTTTATAGTTGATAATTATTGTTGTGATTGCTCGTTTGTGTCTGGTTTATTTTTGATCGATGCGTGGCGTAGGTTGAGCAAAAGTTACAGGCAAATGTAACATTAGGAGCTTTAGTCATGACAATTATTGGTATCCCAAAAGAGATTAAGAACCATGAACATCGTGTTGGTATGACACCGGATGGTGTACGTGAATTAATTTTGCATGGGCATCAGGTCATGGTTGAACGTGGCTGTGGTCGTGGCGCTGGATTTAATGATGATGATTACCATAAGGCTGGTGCAGATATTGTCGATGTATCTGCTGTATTTGAGCATGCTAATTTAATTGTCAAAGTAAAAGAGCCTCAGCCGGAGGAGTGTCGCTTGTTAAATCCGGATCAAACACTTTTCACCTATCTTCATCTTGCTGCAGATGCTACTCAGGCGAAGTTGCTGATGCAATCTGGTGCTTGCTGCATTGCTTATGAAACGGTAACGGATCAAAACAATGGTTTACCTTTACTTGCCCCAATGAGCGAAGTTGCTGGCAGAATGTCAGTACAAGAGGGAGCACATTATCTAGAAAATGGTCAGGGCGGGAGTGGTGTCCTGCTTGCCGGTGTGCCTGGTGTTCAGCCTGGCAAAGTGTTAGTAATTGGCGGTGGGGTTGTGGGTAATAGCGCGGCACGAATGGCCGTAGGTTTAGGGGCTGAAGTCACAATTGTAGATCGTTCTCTGCCTCGTCTCAGATGGTTGGATGAACTTTATGTTGGTCGGGTTAAGACGATTTACTCCACTACCAGTGCAATTGAAACCTTAGCGAGTGAATCTGATTTAGTGATCGGCGCTGTGCTGATTCCCGGCGCTACCGCGCCGAAATTATTGAGTCGTGATACGCTTAAAAAAATGAGGCCTGGTTCAGTCGTGGTTGATGTAGCTATCGATCAGGGGGGATGTTTTGAAACTAGCAAACCCACAACTCATGCAGTGCCTACTTTTGTCGAAGAGGGTGTTATTCATTATTGTGTTACCAACATGCCTGGTGCGGTGGCTCGTACTTCAACAATGGCATTGACGACCGCTACACTGCCGCACATTTTAGCGTTGGCGGATAAAGGTAGTTGGCAAGCCATGAGAGATGATAAACACTTGATGCGTGGCTTAAATGTGTGTAATGGCTTTATTACCAATCAATCTGTCGCTAATAGTTTAAAACTAGACTTTTCTGAACCTGAACTCGTACTGCCAATGAATAGTGCCGAATCGAAATCGGCGGCATCTACCACATCTACATATTTGGTCTAGTTTTGCATTGGGTGTTGGGTCGTTATTTTTTTGCGACAGTTTTCACAGATTTTACAGAAAGTTACTTTAGATTAACGCGAACGGGAAATGATTTGCCGATGGTTTAGAAAGGATTGAGCATAAGCCGGCTTTTTATAGTTGAATTCCGCATATAGAGCTATTTTTATCCCGTGATGCTATGTTGTATTGCCACCTGGCTGCTATTCTTTTAGATAGCAAGCAGTATGTAGTAGCAGTTTACGTTTTAAATTAGGTGGTAAGATGTCTAAGCGTACACGACTTTCAACAGTTAGTGTATTCACGTTGCTGGTTTTATCGGTATCCTCTGTTTCTAGTAAAACCTCCGCAGAGGTTGGTTCCTCAGGGCAAGATATTTCGGGCAAATGGGTATTTAATGCGTCATTGAGTGATGATCTTGGCAAGCAAATGAGGCGTATGGTTCGACGCGATCAGCGTCGCTATGGTGACGATGTCGGTTCTAGTTCTAGGGCCGAACAGGTCTATAGCGAGAGTTCAGAACGTTCACGTAAACGTCGAGCTAATGCTACGCGTGCAGCCGCGAATCGACTTATTCCATCATTTTTATTAGAGACACTATGGCTCAAAATCACGCAGTCGGCGCGACATATTTCTATCAGTAATGCAGATCACGTGCAGCGAAATCTCTACACCGACGGCCGTGAGCCTGTTATCGGTCTCAATGCATTGCAGTCAGGTAAGGATGGTGATATCAATGTCAACGGTTGGGACAACGATCAACTTGTGGTTGAAACAACGACTGAGCAAGGCGTCAGAGTTATCGAGAATTATTCGGTGGATAATGGGGCGAATTTATTAAATGTTGATTACCGTCTTTACCATCCTAAGCTTGATAAACCCGTTAAATTTCGTCGAGTTTATAAAAAAACAACAGACAGCTAGTGGCTAGTCAAATAGTTAACTTTATACCCTTTTATAAGCTATAGAACTTATAGTCCATAGAACGTTGTGCGGTATATTTTATGCACGTTAGCTTCCTATCTTCGTCTTATCAAATGATGAGAACCAAGTTATAATTTCGGCCGTTTCATTGGCAACCGAGGTTTTTCACCTCATGATTCGCTTTCTATTAGTTGATGGACTCAATCTTGTGCGACGGGTTTACTCGGCACTTGCTCGTGCTGAAGAAAAATCACACTTGGATAACGCATTGGTGTCTGTGCAACAGTCTTTACAAAGAGCATTGCGAGAAGTAGAACCTACTCATGCCCTCAGTGTATTTGAAGGTGAGGGACTCACCTGGCGTCATGATCTTTACCCTGATTACAAGTGCAAGCGCAAAGCGATGCCTGAGGAACTGAAAGAAAGCCTGCCTGATTTTAAGCAAAAATTTATTGACGTAGGTGTTAACTGCTTTGCCTGTAAAGGGTTGGAAGCTGACGATGTTATCGCTACCTTAGCAGTAAAGACTGCCTCCCGGTACGGTCAGGCTGTTATACTGTCAACCGACCACATATTTTGTCAGCTTGTTTCCTCTTCTATTAGTGTAAGAAATCATTTTAAGAAATGTTTTTATGATAATGATTATATTGTTGCCCGATATGGTGTTGTCGGGCAACAGCTACCCGATTATTGGGGCCTTTGTGGGTATGTTTCCAATGGTATTCCCGGTTTACCTAAAGTAGGTGAAAAGACGGCAAAAATGTATTTACAGGAATATGGCTCTGCTCAGCAGGTGCTAGCTAATGCTGATGTCATCGGTGGAAAACAGGGAGAAAATATTAAACGATATTGGCCACAGTACGAATTGTCAAAGTCTTTATCGCTACTTAAACTTGATTGTGAGTTAGGTATTAACCTACAAGACTATCGTTATCAGCATAGCTTGTAGTTAAAAAATACCATGGATAATCATATGACGATCGCTGATAAGTTCGATCGATAATCGTAGATTGTTTTCTGCCAGTTGTTGTTGAATTTCTTCTGGCGAAAACGCAGCTAGTAGCGAATTGTAGAAGTCTCGTTGTAAAACATCGGGCTCAGACGATGCGTATTGATCTACTAGCATTTTTGCCTGTGAAGTCGATTGAGGACGAATTAAGTCACATATGTAGATAATGGTACCACTAGTAGCAAGTCTATTTATCGTTGCCCATAGGTCATCTGGATTGTGCAGATGATGGAGTAAGCTATTACTAAATATGCATTGATACTGAAACTTGTCTAACTCGTTTGAGAGTATGCATAATTCTAAGAACTTGCATCGATCTTGTATCGCTGAAGGTAAATCTAACCGTTTTTTATGGGCAAATTGTAACATGGCGGCCGCGCCATCCACACCAATGACCATCGCTTGCTGAAATAGCTGAGATAAACGGAAGCTAATGTCACCACATCCGCAGCCTAGATCAAGAATGTTGCCTTGCGTGATTTGCGCTGCGTAAAGATGTTCAAAAGATTGTACGATATTATTGTGAGCGGCACTAAAATTTGCCTGTGCGTAGGCTGCGGCTTGTTCTGATTCATTCATTAGTTCTGGTTCAAGTATACGGTGCATGAGATTTCTCTGGCAGTTTGCTTGGGGGCGCCTTTAGGGCGGCTGAAATAACGCTGCAATGCTAACAGCTATCTATATCAGTTTCCTTTGTGGCATCAATTTCTTTCTGGCGTAAGGAATTTTTTGATACGATCTGTTAGAGAATGTTCTTTAAAGTCTTTAAATTTTCCTGCATCAAAAATACACCTTGGCAGCTGTGTTAATATAGTGAGCTAAAGGGAATTGGTAAATAGAAGAGTAGGTAATGGGAAGGCTATTGCTGTTATTATCCTTAAATACCATGGTTGGTGGTTGGTTATTGATCATGGGTGTAACACCGTATATGAAAAAGCACGTTCCGCACAGTCAGAGCAGTGTTGGATTTGGGCTCGAAAAACAACAATTGAACGAGATCAGTGATGAGATAACAGACCGAACGTTTTTCTCAATTAACTGGCCCGGTGCAGCGACTTAGCATTTTTAACATTGCCGAAAAAGGGTACTAGGAAGAACAAAAAATAAAGTGAGAGAATACAGGAGCAATACGATGGCGGTTACGTTAACTCATGAAAATGACACTCATTCAAAATTAATGGGATACATTCTTTGGATTTTTGGTTTTATGGGCGCACACCGATTTTATTTTGGCAAACCGGTGAGCGCGACACTCTATTTTTTTACCTTTGGCTTATTAGGAATAGGATGGATTGTCGATTTATTTTTAATTCCCAGCTTGGACAGGCAGGCTGATCGACGATTTGATCAAGGTGCAATTGATTATTCTATCGCTTGGCTGTTATTAGGCTTTTTGGGACTTTTTGGTGTCCACCGTATGTATCTAGGCAAATGGATGACGGGCTTACTTTATCTATGTACGGCCGGTTTACTGGGTTTTGGTTGGTTATATGATCTATGGACTTTGAATGGCCAAATTCATGAAATGAACAGGCGGCAAGCTTATGGCTAGTCACTCAGCTGGTTAATAGCATTGTTCGTGGTGCTAGATGATTGTTTCTGGGCGACTATACTGACGTAAAGGTGAGTTATTTATAGTGACGGTTTTTTATGTTGGCAGCTAGAGAAAATCCCTTGGTTATTCCTATTCTGAGATTGTTGCGTTCGAACGAATCTGGCTTATCGGAATATCAGTTAATTTCGCTGTTGGAAGAAACTAATGGCCCTATTGTAGAGAGTATTGACAGTGCAGGGGGGGCTAATAGTTGTGATATGGAAAGCGCTGAACATCAGCAAATGGCGTTATTTCGTCAGCACTTTTGTGTGATGAATGCGTTGTACCAGTTACAGAATAATCTATTAGACCAAGGATTGTATCTTTCAATTTCACCGCTTTGTATTGAAATACAGAGCCTTTCTGACCAATCAGAGGAAACTTGCATAACCAGTGGCTCTGAAGGTAAGTTGCGTGAATACTATCTTGATTGGCGTCATTTCATTGATACGACCGAAAGTGAATTGGAAGCGATGCTGGATAAGTTTTGGAGTCGTTTTCATGCTATGGATACTCGTATCGAGGCGTTATCGGTATTTGGTTTAAATCAGAATGCCACTTGGTCTGAAATTCAACGACGTTATCGGTCTCTAGCTGCCAAACACCATCCGGACAAAGGTGGAGATCAAAAACAATTCATCACTATCACTGAAGCTTATGAAGTGCTTCGTCATGCTTATCCAAAGGAACAAAAAATTGGTTAGCATAACGGTTGTTGGCTATGGCTCGTTACTGTCAGAGCGATCAGCGAAGGAGACTGTGCCAGGACTAAAAAATTTTCGTTTAGGCACGGTTGTTGGTTATAGGCGCATTTTTAACAAGGTAGGTATTGTATTTTTTGAAAAGCATGGTGCGCAACTAGGCGACCTTAACATTGCATCATGTGCGACCCGCTATGATGGTGAAACCACCCTGATTTGTTCAGCTTTTGAATGTAGTGAAACGGAATTTACCGCAATCTACGAAAGAGAACATCGTTTTCGTTGGGTCGATGTAACCTTTACTGAAAAAAAAGGGCAAGCGTGCTGCGGAAGAATGTGTACGGAGTATAATGACGACGATTATCGGCTTAATAAATGCGTCACTAACTCAAACTATGTTCGACGAGTTGGTCAGTACTATAGTGGGGCAATATGGCGTGACGATATATTGCCATTTCCTATCTATTTGAACCATTGTTTGCAGGCTGCGAGGCAGCAAGGTGATGAGGTGTTGGAGAACTTTCTGGCAACGACCTACCTCGCAGACAATGTAACGCTGATAAAGACTTATCTGGAAAACAAACCTCTGAATATTAATGATACCGCTCTATATACCCAAAAGCGTTAAAAGATAGTTTTCGGTGACGCTTGCCTTGCTGCCACAGATAGATCAAATGGCCTTCAGTTAATAATGATAAGAATAGCGTGTAAGCGGTAATGGATGTGTTATAGCTCAATCTATATAACGCGAAGGTGAGCTGGAAGACTGCTAGTTATAAGCCTATCTTTAATAATGAGGGACGTTGGTTTAACTGATGATTATCCATCAACAGCGTGGTTTGTTTTGATGTTATGGAGAATCTGTCATACATTACGCTACAAATGAACAAGTTATAGTCGGAATGAGACAGGTCAAGTGGTTTGATTTGGCGGGGCTGTTGTCTTGTCTATTGTATTTGCTACTGAGCTTGTTTTCCCGTGGTTACGCTGACGCAAGTTTTGTTGTTGTTATTAGTGTGATCTTAGGAACCAGCCTGTGTTGGGGGGCTGGCCTTTTTATTGGATTTCAACGCATCTCCACTCAACGCATTCTATTTTGGGCAATACTCTTTCGTGCCATTGGTTTCACGGTTTTCCCCCCTTTAGAAGACGATGTTTTTCGCTATTTGTGGGATGGCTTTGCCAACGCTGAGCTGGGCGGTAGTTATGGCACTTTGCCGGAAGATTATTTTGGCCAAGATGTCGGTGATGAGACAGCAAACATAAAAATGGAAGAAGTGCTAGATTATATCAGCTATCCAGATACACCGACGGTTTATGGACCATTTGTACAATGCCTTTTTACCTTGGCCTATTGGTTATCTCCAGGAAACATATTCACATTGAAGTTTTTTCTGCTTATAGCCGATATTGGTTTGCTTTACTTGGTTTCAAAGTTAACGCTATCCAAAACAAATTTGTTTCTTTTTGCCTGGTGCCCACTCATTGTCTTTCAGTTTTCGATTAGTGCCCATATAGAAATTGTTGCCGTCATGTGGATAGCATTGGCACTATTTTTAATGACTCGAGGCAATATTACAAATGTTGCTGTTGGACTGATTTTATCACTAGCTATTACCTCAAAAGTGGTTGCTATTATTGCTGTGCCATTTTTTGTCTATCGTAACTATAGTTTAAGTATTTATGTTGTACTTTTTACTGCGCTCATTTATTTGATTAGTTACGTTGCATTTGGTGGCTTGCCAGAAGGGCTTATTGTTATGTCTGATCAATGGCAATTTAATTCGTCCATCTTCTTTCTCATTGCGCTACTGTCATCGGCTAACTCTGCCAAGGTCCTTTGGCTGGCACTGTTTGCCGGATTGTTTTGTTGGATGTTTTGGCAGTTTAGAGCGTTATACCGTAATTTATTGTCTGATACAAAAGACTCACATCGAACTTTTAGCCAACTAGCTGTTTTACCTCAGCTGGGACGGTTTGGTATTGATGGGCTTTTCGCGTTCTTCTTTCTACTGTCTCCTATCGTTAATCCTTGGTATTGGATATGGGTTCTTTTCTTTGCGGTGTTGGTACAACGTCAGTGGGTATGGATTGCCAGCTTAAGTTTGTTTTTTAGTTATTTGTCTGGCATTAACATTGGCACAGCGTTTGGTGATATTGATTTGTATGAAATTCCGGTCGAGTTTGTTGTGTTGGAATATGTCATAATTTTTAGCGCTTTCTTCTGGGATGTGGTTTGCTACCCTATTCGACAAAATTTGTGGCGCTAACCTGCTATTTCGACATTGACTCGAAGTGTTTCCTAGAGTGAAGAAATTGCTTTTTATAATGTCTAAATATTGTCCACAGGCAAAAATATACCAGTAAACGATCAATAAGAAGGCTTTTTGGCCAAAAACCTCTCTCGCAGCCCCAACATTGACTCACCAAAAAATACTATTAATTGCTACGCTTAATAATTAGTAGTCTCAATAATTCAATATATTGAAATAAACAAGATGTTTTTTGGATGATAAGCAGCCAAATAATAAGAAGTATCGTGACACTCGGTTTTGCCGGGAAAATACTTTTTCTATCACTCTCGATAGTCGCTCTTACCTGTGGCGTGTTTGGCTATACCTCTTATTTGCATGAGTTGAAACAGATTGAACATGGGTTAAAAAACCGAGTATCAGGTATTGCTTATACAGCGAGTTTAATAATCGATCCTGTTTTGCATGAAGAGATATTTTACGATATTGAAGACCAAACACTAGCAGGGATCGAGGAATTTGAAATCTTGCAAGATAGGCTTGCGCAGGTGCGACAAGTCAATGATCTGTTTCATTCAGAAGGTGTCAGTCCTGTTTATACCTTACGACCCACCTTCGATTTCGACAGTAATAAACAGCTTGAATTTATTGTGATGAGCGATAAAAACAAGGACGGCGTTTTTTATACTGGTGCTCGCATTACTGCTCAGGATTTTCATTATCGTGTGTTAGAGGGCGAGCCGCATATATCGGATATCTATCACGATGAAGAAGGCGCATGGATAACGGCATCTATACCTTTATTCGATGAATCCGAAGTCTTTGCGATATTACAAGTGGATATTCCCGCCGACTATTTTTATCAACAGAGTGACATTATACGTCAGCTCTATATTAATCGCGGCTTACAAATACTTGCGGCCATTGCGGTATTTGCCATTATCTTTTCAGGTTTTCTGGTCATACCTGTTCATATATTAATTGATGCAGCCAATCGTTTTGCACAGGGTGAGTTTTCGATTCAGATCAAAAAGAAGAGAAGGGATGAGATTGGTATGTTATTTGAGCGTTTTAATGCCATGGCGGACAATATCAATCGTTATCATCAAAGTAGTATGATTGAAATAGATCTTATTAGTTCCGCGGCAGATAATTTGCGTCAGGATGCAGTAAATTCGGCATCCATTGCAGAGCAAGAGTTTAAAAATATTGGTAAACAAAACGATTGTACTAACACTATTACTGATTCTATGTCTAATTTAAACCAACACATTGCCCAAGTCTTTTCGGAAGCCAAAGGGACGCTAGAAGATTTACAGCAAATTAGCTTAGCGGCTAATAGCAACATTGAACTAATGAGTGAATTTGAAGATTCAATCAAAATCGTCACGACTATCGTTAATGACATTACAACGGTTATCGATCAATTGGTTGAGAATAGTGAGCAAGTTACTAATGTGACCAGCCTGATTAACACCATTGCTGATCAGACAAATTTATTGGCGCTTAACGCGGCCATAGAAGCAGCTCGAGCAGGAGATGCCGGAAGGGGCTTTGCCGTGGTTGCAGAAGAAGTTAGGCGCTTGGCGCTAGAAGCAAGTGAACGTGCCAGTACCATTAATCAAGTAATCGATGAAATGGTAAATCGTATCGGTAAGGCGAAAGACATGGCGGCAAGCGGTATTGACGTGGCCAGTACTTGTGAACAAAAGTCTGTGATTGCATTAGAAGCCACACACTCCATTGCGGATAATTTGAGTGCCATCCATGCCCGCAACTCTCAGCTGTCTCTCAGCGCGGAAAATTCGAATCAGGAGGCTGGTACCATCAGTCGGACAGCAACTGTTATTGACGGTGAACTGAAGAAGTCAGAAGCCTCGACAAAGATACTTGATGAATCGAGTCAGGCTCAGTTAAAACTTGCTGAGAAACTCTTAAAATTGGCAGAGAGCATGAGAGCAAATGCCGAAAGCCTAAGTTCTGCCAGTAACATAGTTGAACGGTAGAAGAATGTGAGCGAGCGAATTTAATGGTGTTTAACCACCAGGCGGTGATTACTAGGTTTGTATAGCCGGCTTAGGCTTATATATTTAGATGTAACCAATTTGCATTTCTTATATTTATTGCTACTGTTTTATAAAACCGTAGAGAAATATGCCAGGCAATGTGGTTTTTCGCTGGTTAACAGCTAACTGAAATAATTAGGGATTGAACAAATTATCATGTCCTCGACTAAATGGCTGCTACATCGCTTTCTTCTAATACTATTTTTATGCTTTTTTTCACAACTATCCTATGCTTCTGGCTCTTTTACTGTCTCTGGTTCTATGAAATCAAGCGGTGAATATAATGAAGGTAAAGCTATTGTCAAAGGGCGTCGGGCCGGTAAATCAGGTTGTGCAGATTGCCATAATAAAAAGTTCCGGTTTAAGCGGGAATCGTTGAAGAAGCTAACCCGTCCGGTTTCAGCATTGATACAAGATTGTGAGTTACATAAACCTTGCTTTAAGAATGAAATTGATGCTGATGAACTAAAGGCGATAGATGTTTATTTCAAAAAGAGATATAGATTGAAACACATCCAGTAGAGTAGATGAATTTATTATGAAAAATCTTTTGTCACGTATACTTATCCTTACAATACCTCTACTTAGTTCTCAATTGGCTCGAGCTGAGTCACCTTGGCTATATCAAGAGGGCTTTTCAACGATATCCTATTCGTTCGTCACTGAGAGCTTTGACGAGAAATTTATAGGTACTAATGATGCAGATCCAATAGATGATATTACTCAAATTACCCATTGGCTGAATTATACAACTGGTTTAACGGATAACTTAACCTTTAGCTTTCTTACTGGTTATACAGAGACTGAGCAGGATGGTAACGAAAACGGTAATTTTTTTGGTCGAGCAGATACGCTAATATCGGCTAAATGGGGTCTGCAGAGTGACTATCTAGATGAGATATTTTCAACATCTTCAGTGCGTGGCGGCATTACTATAGCGGGTAGCTACGATAGAGGTGAAATGGGGCGACCTCATGCGCCAGGCGATAAAGCTGATGGTCTGGAATTGTTTTTTCAAGCCGCTCGTTTTATAACAGATCGGTTTGAGCTACAGACTGAGTTAGGTTATCGTTTACGTCTTGATGATGTGCCGGATGAGCTAGTCTATGGTTTGACAGGCGTTTATAGTCTCAATACTGAATGGAGCTTTTCATTAGAATGGAAAGCGCAACTCGGGCTAGGGGGCACGGATATTGGCGACCCTGACTTTGAAAACAAGTTTCATGAAACACGTGAAGATAGGTCAACCTTCAATTTAAATGCTAGTTATACTTATCAGAATATAATGGCAATGCTGGGATACGCGCGCGTAATCGAACTTGATACGATTGCTGAAGCTAGAAATACGGGCGAAAGCGAAATAATGTACTTAATGCTGATGCATGGTTTTTGATATTGGTAATTTATCAAACTTGGCGATCTATCCTAGCCATTTAAATGCACTGTTTTCAATATAATTGTTTTTTTATCTAATAGCTCATTGCTTTCTCTGGCGTGGGCACGAATAGTCATCTCACTGCCTACTTTTTACAGCGTAATCCAGCACGTTAACTCCCTTTTAACGGGTATGTGCGTTTCTGATCAAAATCTGGTATAAATCAAAAAATACTTTTCTCCCATCTTGATCAATACTATGATACTAGCGGTGTGTTCTTGCGAACAAGAATAAAAGAATAAGTAAAAAATGAGTAAATAGTAAAAAAAGTGAATTAGTAAGTAAGTTAGTAAATCAGTAATTAGGTAAATAAACAGTCCAGTACTTTAAACGTCGAGGGTTATGGACTTTGCTAATCTCAGCGCGGTTATATCTGCAATCTAGCTTATTAATCCCATTAATAATAAGTGGTTTAACCTCAAAAGCTATTCTGTTCATAATGTTGTATAGCATGATGAATAGCGAGGTGTTAGCTGGTCTAGCCATTAACAGTGCCCAGCGTTCCATTGCCATCGCGATAGCGGACGAGCCTCCGGACCTCAGTAGTCTGACTACTACTGACAGTCTAAGCATTATGATATTGGGGCATGTAGTTGAGGGTTTAGTTGGATATGATGCTCATAATCAATTGAGTCCAGCGGTTGCCGAACGTTGGCAGATCGATGACAAAGGCGCTACCTTTTGGTTGAGGAAGTCAGCACGCTGGAGTGATGGTAAACCAGTGACTGCGCATGACTTTATATTTGCTTGGCAGACAGCGCTAGCGCCGAAAACTGGGGCGGCCTATGCCAGTATCCTGTATCCGATTAGAAATGCGGAAGCGATAAATAAAGGTAAGATGCCTGTTGATAAATTAGGTGTAGTGGCAAAAGACGATCATACACTGGTGGTTTCGTTTGAGAAACCGACGCCTTATTTTTTGGGCTTAACAGCATTTGTAACTTACGCGCCAATACGTAGAGATTTTTACATGAAGCATGCCAACAGCTATGGCGCTGAGGCTGAAAAGATACTCTATAACGGTCCCTTTGTGATTGATGAATGGGTGCATGGTGCTTCTTTACAATTAAAAAAGAATCCACACTATTGGCGGCGTGCTCAAGTAAAGCTGGACACTATTGACATTCCTTATATCACCAGCGACCCTGGTGCACGCTACAATTTGTTCAAAGCAGGCAGTATTGCATTTGCTGGATTAAATGCTGAGGTTTTAAAAGATGCACTGAAAAACCGCTACAAAATTCGCCGTTTTGTTGACGGGGTTTTATTCTTTCTCGAGTTCAATCACAGACCAAATCGAATAACTGCAAATTTAAATTTGCGCAGAGCTATCCAGGCGGTGTTAGATCCTGATGTGCTGGTCAATAAAGTTATTGGTATACCTGGTAATATTCCCGGCAAATCGCTGTTTCCTAAATGGCTGAAAGGGGTGCATCAGCAGTTTCGAGTTGAGTACCCAGCAAAGGAAGTAGAACGCGACTATGATCTTGCTCGCCACTATTTGGCGCAGGCTAAACAGGAACTGGGCCTTGAGTCGATTCCACCTCTAGTCTTTCTAACTGGTGATAGCCCTAATGCCAGTAAAGAGGCCGAATATTTTCAGCGGGTATTAAAGCGGCATCTCGGCATTGATCTGAAAATAGATAAACAGATATTTAAGCAACGTTTAGCTAGAATGAAGGCCGGCAGCTTTGATATTGTCTCGGCCGGATGGGGACCGGATTTCGACGACCCCATTACATTTGGCAATTTATTTGCTAGCTGGAACGAGAACAATCATGGCCAATATCGCAATAGCGAATATGATCGTTGGGTTGCAGTGGCTGAGAATACCATTGAGCCTCAACGCCGCATGGCTGCTATGGCGGAAATGCAACGTATTTTAATTGACGAGGTTGCATTGGTACCGTTGTATGAGAGGGGTACAATTTATTTGCAGCATGAGCGACTTAAAGGCGTCGCGCGACGTATCTTTGGTGGTGATCCTTATTTTGGCTTTGCCTATATTGAATGATATTGAGTAGTGATTAGAGCAGTGGTTTTGTATTTAAGAGACTGGTAAAACGAGTATGTTGCACTATTTGATGAAAAGATTAGCGTTTGGTGTACTCACTATTTGGTTTATTGCAACAGCTACATTTGTCGGTATGCATGCGGTGCCAGGTGATCCATTAATGAGTGACAAGGCTGTATCGCCAGAGATTCGTAAGCACCTGGAACAACGCTATGGCTTAGATAAACCTATTATGCAGCAATATCAAATTTACATCATGAATATGTTAAAAGGCGATTTTGGCATCTCATTTACACAGCAAAATCGGCGTGTTAATGATATTATTGCAGAACATTTTCCTGTTTCCGCCTTGCTCGGTGTGTTGGCGATTGGTTACGCGACGCTCGGTGGTATCATGTTAGGCGCAATTACTTCCTTGTATCGTAATCGATGGCCAGATTATCTGCTTATTGTTTTTGTTGTACTTGGTATTTCAATTCCAAGTTTTGTTTTTGCTTCTATTGGCCAGCTAATGATTTTGAAAGTAAATGCTTGGTTGGGTTTTCAATTGCTTCCTGTGGCAGGCTGGGGAAGCATATCCCACATGATAGTACCATCTTTAATCTTGGGACTTGGCATTTTGGCCTATTTAACTCGTTTGATGCGTTCATCGATGTTAGAGGTTATTCATGCAGACTATATTCGTACAGCGCGAGCCAAGGGTCTATCAAGTCAGCGGATTTTCTACCGACACCAGTTACGTAATGCGGTTTTACCCGTTATTACGGTGTTGGGACCTGCCATTGCGGCAATTACTACAGGTGGGTTTGTGGTGGAGCTAATTTTTGCCATTCCAGGTTTAGGACGTTATTTTGTACAAGCGGTACAGCAATTAGATTATACCGTTATTATGGGCACGACAGTCTTTTACGGTGCGTTTTTGGTATTGATGGTGACATTAGCGGATCTTCTGTATGGACTAATTGATCCAAGGATCCGTATACAAAAAGTGGCTTGAGTTTATAGAAGCGATATGAGTTATTTTTAGGGTTAGAAGCTAAAATGGCGGCAAGTAGAAATATCAATTTTACTACTGATGATTTTAAGTTAATTGATCGAGGTAGTCAGGATATTGAATATCTAGTAGCGGAGGGCCCATCGTTATCATATTGGCGAGAAGCTTGGTGCCGTCTCAAGATGAATCGCCGTGCTTTATTATCACTCTTTACCATTTTGTTTTTATTGCTGTTTACTTGGGTTGGGCCATGGGTATGGACGCTAGATCCTGCGCGGCAAGATCTTGTACAGATATCACGTGCTCCTCATTTGGGTATATCGGCACTGGTTGTTGATGACAATTTTAATTGGTCCGGTGTTATAGCTGACAACGAACTGACCGTAAACCACCGACACGTAGAGTCACTAAGTGTAGAAGTAATAAATAATGAAGAAGTAATAGATAACAGCGTTTTAAGTGACGATGCTAGCTATAGTGAAGGTTTGGCTGCACCCAGTAATTTGCGCGTTGTTGATAAACCGAACACAGAATATGTGCGTTTAACCTGGCAACCGGTTGTGGGCGCGGCTCGTTATCTGGTTTATCGTAATGAACGTCAACCTGAATCGGCTACAGACTTGGGTGTACCTTTGTGGGAAACAGACACAGCTAGAGATGTTAGTTATCAAGATCGTTTGAAGTTAGAAGCAATTACCTATTATTACTCAGTTGTGGCCACTGATGGTTTGAACGAATCTAATCATTATGCTGTGATCCAGGTTGATGTGCAGCAAGCGATTACGTTTTCTGACGCAGTTTATAGTGAAGTATTACCGCCGGAGGCTAGTAAGCTCGACAGCATCGGGCGGATGGTTGAGTTGCAAGCTCATCCGTTGGGCACCGATTACTTGGGGCGAGATATGTTGAGTCGATTGATGTTGGGAGCAAGGATATCATTGTTTATTGGTATTGTTGCTCCTTTTTTGTATTTAGCTTTTGGTATCATTTATGGTAGTGTTGCTGGCTTTTTCGGCGGCTTATTAGATGAATGGATGATGCGATTTGCCGACTTTGTCATAGCGTTACCTTTTTTACTTTTTATGATTTTATTTAAAGTGTCTTTTGGGATTGGACCGGGAGAGAGTGGGGTAATACCGATGCTGGTTGCGATGATCGTATTGAGTTGGCCGAGTATGGCTCGTTTAGCGAGAGGACAGGTGCTGCAGTTGAGAGAGCAGCCTTATATTGAAGCGGCGAAATTATTTGGTGCTAGTAGCTGGCATATGGTTTTTCGTCACATGCTACCCAATATGCTAAGCGTTATCTTGGTATCGCTCACTTTTGCTATACCCGCAGCTATTTTTACAGAAGCTTTTTTATCGTTTATTGGCATGGGGGTGGTACCACCGACACCGTCATGGGGCTCCATGAGTCATGACGGTATGAAAACCTTGATGACTCATCCTCATGAACTTATATTTCCAGCACTATTTATTAGTATTACCGTATTAGCGTTTAATATATTAGGCGATGGTTTGAGAGACGCGTTAGATGTTAGGATAAGAGAGTGATAGGTGTTGACTATGCAACATCACAAACAGGGACATCAGCTAGAACCATCGAAGAACCGCCGGCAAGGATGTGCTCCCACAGCAGTACTCACTGTGAAAGGTTTGAGTGTTTCCTTCCAAAGTCGTAATAACCATATTCATGCCGTTCGTGAGGTAAGCGTTGATTGCTACAGTGGCGAAACGTTGGCTGTTGTGGGAGAGTCTGGCTCAGGTAAATCAGCTTTGTTACAAGCAGCTTTGGGATTGATTGACACGTCTCTTGGTCATCGTATTTCGGGCAGCGTCCGATTTAGAGATCAGGAAATATTGGCCAAACCTCCCGACTTTCTCAATAAATTTCGTGGCCCAAAGATCGGTATGATATTTCAGGATCCTATGTCTGCACTTAATCCTACTATGAAAATAGGTGATCAGATTGCTGAAATGTTAGTGGTCCATCGGGGAGCCACCATGAGTAGCGCGCGTGTTAGTGCAGTAGATCTATTAAAGCAAATGGGTGTGCCTGGCGCGGAGCAAAGAGCGCGACAATATCCATTTGAATTTTCTGGCGGTATGTTGCAGAGAGCTATGATTGCGTTGAGTGTAGCTTGTCAGCCGGAGCTGCTTATTGCAGATGAGCCGACTACGGCATTAGATGTCACTATTCAACAACAAGTTTTGCAATTACTTAAATCCTATCAGCGTCAACATAACATGGCATTAATATTGGTCACTCATGATTTAGGTGTTGTTGCTCAGATGGCTGATCAGGTTGCAGTTATGTACGCAGGAAGAATTGTGGAGTATGGCGCTGTAGATGATATCTTTTATCGTACTGCTCATCCTTATACCCATGGGTTGCAAAAAGCTATGCCATCTTTCAATCAATCAGTGGATACTGATTTGGTTGCTATACCTGGTTTTCCGCCAGATCTATCTAAGCAGAGAGACGCCTGTGACTTTTACCCCCGATGCCAGCACGCGATGACTGTTTGTAACCGACAAGTTCCTTGGCAATATACATCGAAGGGGGAGGGTAATCTGGCTCACATAGCACGTTGTTGGTTACATCATGCAGATGCTCCTGCTGATATAGCTCCGCATCTTGTTAAACTGTCCCAGCTTGTTGACTAAAGATGAGGTATGGCAATGACCGGCGTACTGTTAGAGGCCAATGGATTAACGAAAGTTTTTGGCAAAGGTAGAAATGCGGTAACTGCTGTTGATCAAATAAATTTTGTTATCCGGCGCAACGAAATTGTTGGCCTGGTAGGTGAGAGCGGCTCGGGTAAATCAACTTTGGGTAAATTGCTAGTCGGTCTTCATGAGAGATCGGCAGGTCATGTACGATATGCGGATAAACAAATGCCGCGACAGTATAGCGCGGCGGATTTTAAGCAGACGGCCGGATACATGCAAATGATCTTTCAAGATCCTTACAGTTCGCTAAATCCGCGTATGACGGTTGCAGAAATTATCGCAGAAGGTTTAAGAATTAATGGCGGCTTCTCGGCTGAAGTTGTGAAACAACGGGTTGTACGGGCGTTAAAAATGGTAGGATTGTCAGCTGATTTTTTATCTCGTTACCCCCATGAGTTTTCTGGAGGACAACGACAACGTATAGGTATCGCGCGGGCTTTGATTGTAGAACCCGAATTTATTGTATGTGATGAGCCCTTGTCAGCGTTAGATGTATCGGTGCAGGCACAGGTGGTTAATTTGCTTAAATCGTTACAGTCTAAGCTTAACTTAACGTTATTATTTATTGCTCATGATTTATCGATGGTTCGGTATATATCAGATAGGATTTTAGTCATGTATCATGGCAGACTGGTTGAATCCGGCCCAACTGATCGTGTTTTTACTGCGCCAAAGCACCCTTATACTCAGGCGTTGATTGCGGCGAACCCAGTTGCTGATCCACAGCAGGAGAGAACAAAAATAAAAATGGTTGATAAGGTGATTGATGAGAAACTGCCTGTTCCAGCACATGGCTATCGTGGATGTTTGTTTGCTAATCGCTGTCCCCACGTGATGGACGTGTGTTATAGTCACAGTGATGCTTTTACTGTTAATGGCACTGAGTTAGAACACAATGCCGCGTGTTTATTGAATAAAGAAATAGGCTAGGGCACCTTTGGGTAATGAGGAAATACCTGAACTTTAAGATATAATGTTTGTGTGTGAGGCGTCCAGATAAGGTTAGGACCGGTATTACAAATAACAATAAAAAGAACAATACAAAGAACAATAAAAAGAAAAACTAAAAGAGCAATTAAGAGAACGATTACGAAGAATAATTGAAAAGCAATTAAAGAATAATTAAGAGGACAGTGTGAAAAAAATAAATAAAAGCCTACTGATATTTACCATGCTTTTGCTGATAGTTGGTTGTCCGGCGAAAGAAAGTGCGGTGCAAGCAGATACGACGGTAGATGCGTCAGCAAAGCAATTACCGATTTCTATAACGATGAGAGTTCCTGACCCTAATTGGCGCTTACGTATTGAAGAGGCTTACGATCTAGGCCCTGAAATTTTTGTAATTGTGAGGCTCACGCGCCAGGTCGGCAATGCTGTGCAGATGGTGACTCAGGTTAGCGATGAAATCAATGTTGCCACTAATACCAAGCCTATACATTACTATGTGATTGGAAAAAGTTGGCAATGGAATAACAGCAATAGAGATTTTGTTAGTATTCAGACACGCGCGGAGCTTAGCGAAAAGATAGCAGCGAGTAAACTACTCTATCGTTATGCGAGCTTAAATTGAAATCTGTCTCATCCTGGGTTTAGCTTAAATGGGTTTAGCTGAAGTAGGTTTAGCGAACTGGTGTCAAGTATTCGAGTTAAACCAAGCCAAGTTCTTTGCAGATTAACTGACACCAGTTGTTAATTCGCTCATCCGTTAGTTCAAATTGGTTGTCGTCATCTAGGGCTAAACCTACAAAAAATTGTTTATTACGGGTTAACGCTTTTGACGCTTCAAACGTATAGCCTTTGTTGGGCCAATAACCTACAAAAGTGCCGCCTTGAGCTTGAATATGATCGTGTAAGTATCCCATTGCATCGAGAAACCACTCGGCATAGCCTTCCTGATCTCCCAATCCATAAAGTGCGATATTTTTGCCATTGAAATTTATATCGTTAAGTTCGTTCCAATTTTCATCCCAATCTTCTTGGATTTTGCCGAAATCCCAAGTCGGGATACCCAATATGACCGTTGTGTAATTGTTGATAGTCAATAGGGGTTCATGCTTTACATTAAAGAGATCAACAATATTCTTGCCAACAATGTTAGCAATAGTACGCTGAATTTTTTCAGCTGCCATTTCGGTATAGCAGGTGGATGAACCGTAAAAAAGACCGATGCGCATGTGATTAATGTATGTTGGTAAAGATGGGGTAGCTTGGCCCCATATTACCTAAACTTATGAATAGTTGCATTCAATATTGGGCTGGTTTTTTCTTTGAAGAAATCGTACCTGTAAAGGTATGCAATATAGGTTATTTTTATTTCTCCTAGGAATTTCCTCCTGAAGCCCAATAACCATGCAGGTTTCCGTTGGCTGGACAAACTTTGACCTGGTTTGCGGTGCATGCTATCTTTGCCGCCCTCGAATCAGACTATGAGCAATGAATTTCAAGGCCATAAAGAAAAAAGTTCTTCGCTTCAAACAAATATTCGAAGAACACTGGTTGGAATTTGTCTCACAGAATCCCCGTTATGACACCGATTATTATCACGTTGAAATGAGTAAGATGCTGGCCTGAGGTAGTGAAACAAGTGGATTTGCGGTTTTTCAGTGTTTGGGCTGTGGGGAGGGCGAACACAAAGTCAATTTCAGTTGCAAAAGTAAAGCCTGCCCGCAGTGCGGCAAACGATACGCGCGAGAGCGTATGTGCAAGATCGCGACCCGCCTTTTCCCCGGTGTAGGTTACGGCAAGTCGTGTTGACGCTACCAGAGCAGCCGCGAATTCCGTTCTATAATCACCCCAACCAAGACAAGTTATATTCAAAATTTATGGGACTCGCCCATACCTGCCTGGAAGAGTTGATCTGCAAAATGTTTGGCACACCAGGTTATAAAGTCGAGATGATAGTTTTCCTTCATGCTCACGGAAGAAGGGGTAGTTATAACCTCCACCTTCATGTGATTTTTGCAGAAGGCGCGTTTGACTCTGAAAATACTGAATAGAATGCCTTTAACTACCTTTCTTTAGGCCCGCTTCGATTACTGTGGCAGAAACACCTATTGGGTTTAGTTGAAGCTGAATTTGGTAAGCGAAATGGCCTATATGAAGAATTGAGAGACGATTGCAAAGATGATGATAGAAATGGCGATTACCCAGATACGAGCTTTGACTTTCTCGGATACACCTTTCGACCGAGGAGATCGAAAAATCGTTATGGGAAGTACTTTGTTAATTTTACACCGGCAATGAGTGCCAACGCAGGTAAAGCGATAAGACAAGAAGTGAGGAGATGGAGGCTACATTTACGCAGTGACAAATCTCTGACTGACTTATCGCACCTGTTTAGCGCAGTAATTCAAGGGTGGATAAATTACTATGGGCGCTTCTATAAATCAGCAATGTACCCAACGCTGCGACATATCAATCGTAAGTTGGTATGGTGGGCGACTAGGAAGTATAAACGCTTAAGAGGCCATAGGCAGCGGGCTGATTATTGGTTAGGTAAGATTGCTCTATCCTATCCAAGGCTGTTTCCACATTGGCGTTTGGGTGTTAGACCGATGGTTGGATAATGGGAGTCCAGTGAGCTGAGAGGTTCGCTGGGTTCTGAGAGCAGCTGAGGGGGAGGTTCCCTTGGCTGACTCACCCTGTTGTTCACTGTCATACACAGGCGGAAGCTGAGTATTTGCTACAAGCAATCGATATTCGGTTGAAGGAGTGCATGTTGTCGACGCACCCAGCGAAGTCCCTGGTGGTGTATTGTAAGACGAGTAATAGGCTTCATAATTATCCGAAGGCACAGTTACCTTTCTGGATTTTTCGTTTCGACCGCGAGTGGCAGCAAGTCGCGGAGGCGAGAAGTTTACGAGCTTTTTGCCCACGGTTAGTGCGGATGCGATGAAAGAAATGCGTAAGAGGATCAAAAGGATGAAGCTGAATCGACTCACGTGTATCTCCTTGGAGCAATTAGCACATCAATTAAACCCTATACTTCGCGGTTGGTGGAACTACTATGGTGCTTTTTATAGAACCGAAATGCGCAAGTTGTTTGTTTACTTAAATAAGCGTCTTGCGACATGGGCTAGCCGGGATGGTGATGCAGGGCTCGTTGTGCAAGGAAAAACCTTTGTGCCTGAGATTACCTTAAGCATGTTTAGCACAGAGAAGCAACCATTGCGTGATTTTTCCGTTATTTTTGGCGCCCACTATAAGCCCCAAGCAAGCTGGCATCTTGATATGCAGGATTTATCTTGGTTGGCATGGAGTTAATTGGCATATAGGGCAGCTGAGATTTCAGGGTGATAGTGTTGACTCGGAGGTAGTTAATTTGGCGATAGACCAGTTTAAGCTCAATGAGCTGGGCCCCCAAGTCAAAGGACCCATAATGAATTTTTGGTGAAGGGCTTTTTTACTTGTTGTGGATAAAGTAAATTTGCGGCGGGCCGGCGGGTTCTAAGGGACGCCATGCTAAGGCGTTGATCATACTCGTATGATGAATTTGATCAACGCCTGTGACACGTCGCTGTTAATCGCTACTACCGATAATAATCAGTTGCCAACCTACATTTCCAAAGATTGGATAGCTTTTATTAATATGCGTTCTGCCACCACTTTGTCCAATTCAGTAAGCCCGGCAGAGACAACGGGCGGTAATGCTATATTCGCGTTGAGTTGAGCGCTGACAAGAGCCACAGTGATACCGGTTTTCATATCATGATAAACCACTCCTTGCCCCCACATGGTATCACTTTCACTATAAAAGATGCCGTTGTTACGTTGGAACTCTGCGAGGTCTTGCGGCGCTACCGAGGATTCTCGGGTGGTAAGTAGATTCTTTATATTGTTTGTTACAGCAGCATCAATTGACAATAGGCGAATACCTAAAGCACGATTTTGGTTGATGATGTCCCCAAGCGGATTGACGGTCAACATATTGTGTCGACTATTGGCAGAAATTATGTTGGTTTGACCGCTAGCTGTATTTGCACCACTCAGTAATGTATTGAAGAAAATGGCTACATCGGACGGTGTCGCATATATAGAACCTGCAGAGCCTACAGAATATTTGAAGTTATCTGTATTGGTTGTGGTGGGTCCCAATAATACGGTAAAGTCTTCGTAGGGATTGAACGCAGGATTGATGAGTGATGGAGTATTCGGATCTTCTGACATAAATAACTGTCTTGAAAACCCAGGGTAGTTCGAACCATTTAAAGTGGCACAATCTACAAAGGTGCTGATAGGTTGTCTCATTAAACTTGTCAACAGCTTGTCTGCATTTGCGTAACACATGCGATTTTCTTTAAAGGCTTTTGTATAATTGTGCACAACATCGACGTTCCCCGGAATGTTGTAATAGCCGGCGAAAGTATCTGCCACATTCAATTTATTTGTAATACGAGACTCAACAATATCTGAGAACGCTTTGCCATCAATAGCTTCTAATATTAAACCGAGTATTATGTAGTTGGTACTGTTGAAGGTCGGCGCAGAGTTGGGTGTATCAGCGGGCGGTGTCGCTTTAGTGAGAAAATCCAAACTACTATGGACCGGTCTCTCGTAGGCAAAACGGTAACCTCCTGATGAATCTTCTTCAATCACATTGACCATTACGCCTATCGCAGCAAGATCACTGCCGGATGAGAGTTGTGAAATTAAATTCGGATCAAGAGGATCTTGCATGACATCCCCACTGATGCCAGACGTGTGATTCAGCAGGTGGCGAATAGTAATTGTGCCGCAGATATTGATTACTGTTGGGGGTAGCGTTGTTTGTTGATTTGAAGAGGCATTACAGAGAGGAGAGATATTATTAAAACTTTCGCCTAATTCGCCATAATATTGTTCCAACTTGGGTAGCAGTTGGTTTAATGTTGTGTCTAATGTTAAAGGTTGTGAGGTGCCATCTGTCGCAATTGAAGCGCCTTCGTCGATCATTTGGAAAATCATAGCAGCCGTATACGTTTTGGTAATGCTGGCTAGGCTCATCACCATATCAGTTCTTGAATCTGTGTCTGTAGAAGTAAGCCCTTCATCGGTATAGCCAATAGCGTGGCTGACATTGACTTGATTACCATTGGTGACGATAGCAGCAGAGAAGCTCTGAGTTCCAGCAATTCTAAAACCAACAGGTGGAATGTTGGTAGTACTAATCATAATTTGAGGGACAGCGTCTTCTAGATTGGTTGTGTTTGTAGAACCACCACAGCCGCTTGCGAGCAATGAGATTATGGGGAGTATGCGACAAACGCTGAATTTTAACGGTTTATTAATTGAGCGTCGAATACGACTAGCAAGAGAGAGTGTTTTTTTATTGACAAATAATGTAGTTACTATCGAGTCCATGTCATTATTCCTAGATATATCTTTAATTTCGGTTAGCTAATGGTTTGAGCAAGGGGTTAGTATTGCTGATGATGTGCAATAACTGCATTCTTACTCGTTCGCAACTAAGTGCGTTATTCTATGAAGAGTGGTTTGGAAGCTTTGCTACCGGACATTTTTTTTGCCAAAAGATAGAGCCAGTGGTTTTGTGGGTGTTAGATGAAAAACGCCTGAGGCTATTGCGTCCATGAAATACGCAGATCTTCGTATAGTTGTATGACTTTATTGACGGTTAAGCGAATAATCACTGGTAAGTGCTTCATATATTAAATGATTTTATATTCAGCATTAAGCATGTTAACTCATCTTGTTGATTCACATATATTGGGAAGGGGATTATTTACTCATTCAACTGAAATAGACTTGTCAGTATCGTTAATACGTGAGGCTTTATCCATATCGTGTTGTGCCCTTCTACACTTATTCGTTTTCGTATGTTCGATATTGAGCTGCTTGATAATTATCTAGCCAGCCCCCTCTCATACCACAATCAGTGTGGGCTATTCTTGTTAGTGTCGAAACTAACCTGAATAGATAGGGGAGGAGACTGTCATGGCACTATACTGTGCAATTTATTTACATTCAAATAACAATGTCCTGGTGATAATCGACGAAAACGATAGAATTATATTGGAGAAAAAATTGCCTAATGAGATCAATATCGTGCTGAAGTATCTTGCACCCAATAAAAGCGGCCTCTTTGCTGTGGCAGTCGAATCAACATTCAACTGGTATTGGTTCGTGGACGGGTTAAACGAGAGTGGTTATAAGACGGTTCTCGTCAATACTGCAGCCGTTGAGCAATATTCTGGAAAGGAACGAACCAATGATAAGTACGATGCGTTTTGGTTAGCGCATCTTATGCGGCTAAATATCTTACCGACAGGTTATATTTATCCGAAAGAAGAGAGAGCAATTAGAGATTTGCTCCGGAAGCGGATGCAGTTAGTGAGAAATAAGACCGCTCAGGTGTTGAGCATTCAGAATCAATATTGGCGTAATACAGGTAGAAAGCTCATCGCCAATGACATTCAAAGCGGTAATCCATGTTTCATTGAAGAGTTTTCGGATACTAATATCAAAATGGCGCTATATAGCAACTGGCATTTGGTCAATGAGATTACGATAACAATCAAAACGGTTGAGAAGACTATTCTATCTCAGGTCAAGCTCCGGCCAGAGTTTGAGAAGCTAACGACAGTCAGTGGAATAGGCACCATTCTCGCACTGACCATTATGTTAGAAATCGGTGATATCAAACGATTTAAATCTGTTGGTAACTTTGCCTCATATTGTCGATGCGTCGATAGCAAGAAAATCAGTAACAAGAAAAAGAAGGGAGAGGGAAATCGTAAAAACTGTAACAGGTACTTGGCATGGGCTTTCATAGAAGCTGCAAATCATTGTAAAAGGTGGAACGATAAAGCAAAAAAATTCCATCAGAAAAAGCTATCAAAAACGAAAAACGTCATTGCCACTAAGGCACTGGCACATAAACTCGCAAGAGCCTGTTATTATGTGATGAGAGATCAGGTTGATTTTGATGAGGATCTATTGTTTAGTTAAAGGTTTAGGACGCGGCGGCTACGTCAGTAAAGGGGTTGATTAAAATCTATTGTGCTTGATTTTCGGGCCATCGTGTTTTTCTAACAACTTTTCGCTTGATGCGCCCAAGCTATGAACCACCGAGGTGCTGGTATTTAGCGTTGCTAATCGAACCGTAGATTTGAAAAAACTGTTTGGACATAGTTTTGTACTGAAGATTTTCTGGGGCTTGAAAAAGCCAGGGGGCGATTGAGGTAATAGGATTGCCCTTGAATCTGATGAGTGACTGATGCGGATCAGCGATCCAGCTCAATGTATCGAAATAACAGGCGCGAGGAAAGCTAAAAGTTGAATGACTAACGCGCTTCGCTTGTTGAATCTTATTTGCTATTTAATTCCTAGTTTGAATTAAATAGCAAATAAGATTCAACAAGCGAAGCGCATGGATTGGTTTGTGTTGTTGGCAAGAAAGGGCTAAAGGGTGGCCCCTTTTCTTTTTCAAAAGCGTTGAATCCATCAAGCCCTTTCCATTTTGCTTTGGACGCACCAGAGTATAAGAAGAATAACCGCTACATACTATAGAATTTAGATCTATTTAAAAATGATCTATTCTTCGGACCACTTAGAACGTGAACTTCGAGTTATCCCGATGGGAAGGAATTATTTATTTTGTTGGACGGAGTTGAGCGCAGCACAATTAGGTATGCTACTGAGTCTTATGGTGGCTTGCCATATTCAGGGTATTAATCTTTACACCTATTTGTTGCATTTTGGCCTGGAGAATTCAATGGCTAACGATGTTGAATAGAGAGACAACTCACATGATTCCGTCGTTAGTTTTTGATGAAGTAGAACTAAAACTACTTGAACTCTATTTTAAAGGCCAAGACCAGCCTATCACTCTACAAGATTATATCCAACGCTTAGCAAAATTGGGGGGATATCTCGCAAGGGCAAATGACCTATCTCCAGGTAATACTGTTATTTGGCGTGGGCTTAATAAACTTTAAGAATTGAAAGTTGGGTATGAATTAGCAAATTTTGTGGGTAATTAAATGTAGTTTTAAACGCTTACGCTAAAAAGATTGATAGCGACTCCGGCACATCAGCATCTCACCAACCCTAATGTGTCGGCAGCTGTTACCGTGGTCATGGGCTCTGTGCTGTTAAGACGTAGCTGAATGCTGTTAGGGAATATGATATCGATGCCATGCGGATGAGTTTTATCAGTTTTAGTAACCTCGACCGATATGAAGTGTTTCTTATCACCCCGCTTCACCGCTGCTTGTGCTTTTTGAAAATGGCTTTTCTATTGATTAAATTGGCGGTAGCACAGGTTGCGTTCTTGGCAGAATGCCAGTTGTGTTTGACCCGAGTCTCGCCACTCCTTAACAAGGCATTCCCAGTCTGCTTTGCTGCGGCGGATTTTCTTAGTGGGGCCTACGAGTTCTATCGATTCCATCATTTTTCCTCCTTTCGTTAAGAGTTTTTTGTAACAGATATTTTTGGAATAATTCTACCTGTACGTCCCATATAGTCTAGATATTCCTCCCCAAATTGATCAAGCATCATTGCTTCTTCATGCGGGAGCCGCAATATATAGAGAATAGTAAATGAAACTAATGCTGACCACCCAGCAAGCCAATTATTCAATAGAATTAGTTGGCTCAGACTTAACAAAAACAGCGAAGAATACATGGGGTGCCGAATTAAATGATATACACCTTTATCTACCAGTTGATGGTTGTGATTTAGCTCTAACTTTACAGACCAAGAGTCACCCAGATCCGCATGTGAACGCCAAAACAGGTAGAGCGCGTAGGCCATTAGGGGGAAACCTAAATAGGTAACAGCGACTGGGATCTTGTAGTTTGCCCAATCTAGTAGCGGAGTGAAAATAAATACGAACGGTAATCCAAGTTGGCTTACTCCAACCAGAAACACGAGTATGTTTTCTCTTACGTTGGAATTTTTGAGAACCTTCTTATTTGAAGGACTCCGTAACATGTAAGTCCCACGAATAAAAATATAAATAGTCATACCAAGCAAAAAAATAAGATGAGATGATTCAAATTTCATAGTC
>JANQMK010000427.1 GCA_028280085.1 Pseudomonadales bacterium | reverse complement strand
TTAAATATTCGATAGCAATTAAACTAGCAGCATGCTTGGTCGCTGACTGAGACATTTCCTCTGCAGCACTTAAAATCTGTTTTATACGCCAGTTTTTATCTTCTAGCTCACTGTAGAGCCGGGAGTTATCGAGCGCTATTACCATTTGCGAAGATAAGATATCTAGCACCTTTAAGTGGGACGTCATAAAGGCGCTTTCAACCAAATTATTTTCCAGATAAATAAGTCCAACAAGATCGCCTCTATTTAATAGAGGGTAACATAAAATGGATTTTGGCCGTTTATCATTAATATAGGCATCGCCTAGATGTGATTCATCACTGGATGCATTACTAATTACCTTATATTTTTTAGATCGCATTACATAGTTAACGATACTCATCGCCAAGCTATCGTTATTATCAGACAACAGTTCATTGGCTATTTGTACCTCTCCATTCGAGATATTACCTTCCGCGGCAATCATCAGTCCGCTATCGTCATCTAATAACAAAACCCCTCTCTCTGCACCGGCGTTTTTGAGAAGAATTGAAACCAACTTCGTCAGCAAACTCGACAACACAATTTCACTTGCGATAACTGTGGATGCCTTAAGCACCGATTCCATATCCAAATGCTCACTAAACGAAGCACCTTGCTGAGTCACTTCAGACCTCGTTGTTGAAGTAAACTCTGAAATGATAGTTCGCCGCTTAGGCACATTATTTGCGTCCGCGTACATCGGCAATGTAGTTAATCTGTTTTTAATCTCAGAACTTTCTTCAAGTTGTTTAACTTTACCTTTTACGCCTTGACATCGGTAGATATATAGCGCTTCTATTAAGTGTGTGACCGCCTCTCTCTTGTGTCCTTCTCTCTTAAGATAACGAGCCATGAGTTCATGGGCTTGCGCTTCTTGATAACGAAGACCCCACTTGTTTGATTCAACAATCGCTTGTTGATACTTTTTAAGAGCCAGTTGCATTTTCTGTTGGCAAGCAGCAAATTCAGCCTCAATAAGATATATCTTGTTAAGAAAGTTTTCTGGACAAAAATCGGCGAAAAAATTTAGCTTTTTTAACAATTTCTTAATTGTCCTTTTTTCACCAAAGGAAGTTTTTCTCGCTTTTTCTGCACATTGACTTAGCAAACATATGGCCTCAATAAATAACAAATGAGTGGAATACAATGTAGCAGCACCCACTCGATGATACTTTTTCGACTCATTAACAAATTCTAGTCCTTTAGCATACTCATAATATAAACAGGCCAGCTCAGCTTTTAGCGAATATAGACTGCTTAAAACGCTAATATCTTCATTTGAACTCCTACCGCTCAGCAAAGATGATTCATCTATTATCTCCCCTCTGATTTCATAGGGAACAGGATTAGGGTCTCTCAGGTTTAACAAGAACTGATGTGATACTCTATTGAATGCCAGGAGAAAGCGGCTATCCATTTGTCGGATGGTGGCATTATAAGACTCCATATTAACGATAATGAGATCAACGGGATCTCCGGCATAGTAAGCGTAAGAACCATACAAAGAAACGAGCCTTGTCATGGTATGCAAGTCACCAGATTCAATAGCAAGTGCGATAATTTCTGGCGTTTTCGTTAGCATTTGACTTAGCGGCTGTCGCCAGACAACAACAAGATAGTTAACTATGAAGTGGGTTTTCGCTTTTCCTTTATAGAGTTCCTTTTTTTCTGCCAGCTTCAATGCTATTTGACCAAATTCATAGCCCTTGTCAATCTTCTTTAACACACTCACCAAGATAAAAGCATAGCCAGCAAAGTTAATACTGCTCATTGGCGAAAGGCCATGAGTAGTGCAGTACCTTATACCATAGAGTATTAAGACAATACTCAGCTTCGGACGACATAAATGGGCCGCATTACCGGTTAGTGTTCCTATATTAATGCGCTCAATCTCTGCTTCGTCGGTGTTCATTGGCAAGTTTACGATGGCATCCATGTCGAATCGACGAAGCGCGATTTTTACACCAATTAACTGGCGAATGATGTGCCTTTTGGTAGGATAACGAGGTAAAATTTGGTTTATTTCTTTGGTCAGATCTATTGCTTGATCAACTGCTTGAACATATTGATCTTTGGCAAAATGAACCTGTATTTCAAAAATTTTGACCCGGGAAATTTCAATATTGCTAATACAGTATTGCAATGCAACTGCGGATAAGCGCTGCAGCTCGTCATAATTTCCAACGAGATATTCGTTTTCAATTTGGGCTAGATAGATAAACATAGTATGCTCTCTATCAACTTCCCATGAATCGTCGGGCAGGAGAGCTATTGCATTCGCCAAATTATCGCGCGCTTCGCCATAAGCTGCAGAATTCTTGGCTTTAGTCGCAGCCGCATAAAATATTTCTGATACCGTTCTTTTCTCGTCAGGGTCATTGATAAGGCTGAGTGCCTGGCGAAATTGGTTAACAATATCAAAAATGTACTCAGAATAGTTGCGATCTGATAAGCTCCTCAGCAATTTACGTCCCATTTTTAGATGAAATTCCTGCCTTTGATCTTCCGGTATTAATGCATAAGCAGCTTGCTGGACCTTGTCATGTAAAAAACGAAACTTAAAGCTGTATTTTTCTTCTACCGCACTAGATCGCGGTTTATAATCAGTTAATCGAGAACCAAATTCGCTCAAAGGCATTAATAAACCGTCTTCAACGGCTGGCCATAAGTGATTCGCGGTCTCAGATAATTCTTCCGCCGATTCAGTCATATTGGCTAAATCGAACTTCGCACCCACACAAGCCAAATATTGTAACGCGTGCCGAGTTTCACTCGGCAGCCGTTGAATGTTTTCCACCATAAAATCAACGACGTTGGTAGTAATTTCGAGTTTCGATATATCCTCTATATGCCAATGCCACTGATTGGATAGGTTGTCTTTGGCCAGCAAGCCCTCTTCATAGAGGTGTAATATAAACTGTTTTACGAAGAAGGGGTTGCCATGGGTTTTCTCATGTATCAATCTAGATAGCTGTTCAATTTCAGTTTCTGCAACGGCAATATGTAAACAGTCATTTAGCAATTGCAAAACATTATCTTTTTGTAGCGGCTCGAGCTTAATATCGATAATGGTGGTATCCAGTTTACTGGCTTCGTTAATGATTACTGAAATCGGATGTGCTGAATCAACTTCGTTATCGCGATACGCACCTATTAGAAGAAAGTGCTTTAATGTGTCGTCAAGCAACAACATTCGGATAATTTTTATGGACGCTGAATCAGCCCACTGCAGGTCATCCAAAAACAAGGCGAGTGGCCTGCCTTTGCGGCAAAATACTCTTATAAATCGGATAAATACCGAATTAAAACGTACATTAGCTCGACCTGAATCTAAGTCAGCTAAAGCAGGCTGTTCACCAATGATCATCTCAATTTCTGGAATCACATCGGTAATAAGCTTACCACTGGTGCCAACCGCCTGAGTAATCAGTTCTTTCCATTCGGCAATGCTTTCGTCACTTTCAGACAAAATAATTTGTACTAGGTCCTGAAATGCAGCGATCAGCGAATCATAAGGCACATCGCGTCGGTATTGGCCAAACTTGCCGCTGACAAAATAGCCGTTCAACTTTGATATAGGTTTATATATTTCGTTTATCAGCGTAGACTTTCCGATACCAGAAGCACCAGAGACAAGCACAATTTCCGCACATGAAATACTGGCTCGTTCGAAGGCATTTACCAATATCTCAATCTGCAATTCACGACCATAGAGCTTTTGCGGTATCTGAAAACTTTCATGTATATCTTTTTCAGCAAGTACAAATAATCGCGTATCTTGGTTTTTACCAGTTAGTTCTTCACAAAACGCCAGATCATGTTGTAAACCAACTGCACTCTGATAGCGGTCCTCAGCGTTTTTGGCCAATAATTTAAGAATAAGATTCGATACCAATTCTGGTATGTCATTCGATATTAAATGGGGAGGTCTTGGACATCTTGCAATATGTGCATGAACCACTTCCATATCGTCGGCTGAATCGAACGGCACCCGCCCAGTAAATAATTCGTATAAAGTTACCCCAAGAGAATAATAGTCGCTACGATAATCTATAGCGCGATTCATTCGCCCTGTTTGTTCCGGCGATAGATAGGTGATAGTGCCGACTAAGTTTTTGCTCGAAGGAATATTGGGCCTTTCTCGAGTAACCTGGAACGCACAGCCAAAATCAATCAATTTTAGTTCTTGGGTATCGGGATTTATCAAAAGATTGTATGGATTCACATCCCTATGAATAATACCCTGTTTATGCACAACTGATAACGAATCAACTATTTTTATAGCGATAGAAAACTTTTCCGCTAACGTGAATGAATTCCGTGTGAGTAGCTCATGCAAGCTCACCCCACCAAAGTCTTCCATAACAATAGCGAGACTATTACCCCACGGCAGTAACTCGTAAGCTTTAATAACGCTGGGTTCATCAAAGAGCTTTAGGGTTTCAAATTCATAAGTAAATCGAGATAGCTCTTCAGCGCTCGGATGAGAGTAATTTAACCCTTTGATTACAAAAGCTTTATCCTCACCCAGTGAAGATACTCGGTAAACCCGAGACCTTGGGCCTTGATAAAGCAAATTATGCAGTCGGTAACCCGCTAACTCACCCATTCGTTTTGCAGCTCCGTAACGAAAAAAAGACACGACAACTATCCTGACACAGGGGGCTATTCACTATTTTAGTATAGATAATGTACAAAGCGAATGCCGTAAAACAAAGAAGATTTGCCGTTATATATTTAGGTGTGATTGCGATAATAAACCACGTTAATGGTTAGGTTTGGCTCTAAATGAGGGCCAAACCGCGTAAAGGAAACAGTGGACGTTATTTGGTGGCTGATGGACAATATTATGCCCTTGATCTGAGGTCAGCAAGAAAGGAAAGAGAAGAGAAGAAGCGGCATGACTCAAATAAGACTGCCTCCAATAAACCCGGGGTGATTCACTTACTTATAGCTTTGAAAAATTATACTCCTTCCTCACACTATTCATAGGAGTTTATTCCTGTCAATAAGGTAAATTAAGCGACAATCTGACTAATAAGTATCAAGAATAATATATTGATTGAATTTTGTAGTTTTTCATTTTCAAGAGGAGTAGATGAAATGAGCAAAATGATCTGCCATGAACTAATCAGATGTTACCCACAGAGAAAGGTAATAAATCAATAAGCCTAGCTATCCGTTTCTTTTTCTAGCTCAGTAATCAGGGTAGATGATTGATGCTAAGGACAACTATTTTCATCATGTATTGACTGTTGGAAACTAGCATTTTACTGATAAATTTCATCTACAAAATACCGTGCTGCCTATAACTATCGTTATATTTTAATCACATACCCCTTACATTAAAATCAAGCTTGCATCTTGTAGAAGTTAATAAACTGCTGAAATAAGGCAAGATGAAATGAAAACATTCCCTGCACGCTCTGGTAGAAGTGTCAAATGCCAACCTGTTTGTGAGATATGCAGGCTTTCAGCGATCGCAAATCCATAGAAAATACTTTAAACGCTATTTGGAGCATCCCATGTCAGAGACAAAAACAGAAGAAGATAGAAGAAAAGTACTGAAAGCAGCAATTGGACTCGGTGCAGTAGGAATAGGTAGTGCCGCGGCACTAACTTATACAAGCACTGCTCAGGCAGGCTCACTATCTGGAACAGAAGTGAACGCCGTCGATACCACAAATACTGACTTAGTTGGTATTAGTCCAACAGACAGATCTCACAATGATCTTGTTTACACACTAGGTTTACTACGAAGCCGGCGACGGAGGTGGCGGCTGTTACCGATTTGACACAAACGTCACTGACAATCCCAATGGGGGAACAATTATAAAGCCCAACGACGTGACGAGTAATGACGGTCGATGGATTTTAATTCCAGACGGACCCATTAATGTGAAGCAATTCGGTGCCAGAGGAGCAAACACAGTAGATGACGATAGTGACAAAATACAAAACGCGCTTGATATCGGCGGTCAGATCTATTTCCCGGCCGGCACCTATCGAATTGAAGAAACATTGACTATTACAAACAGCAACGTTAGTTTAATTGGCGAAGATAGAAATAAATCAAGATTGCAATTCGTCATGACAGATGCTACATCATGCCTAAAAATTGGTACCTCGACCGCTAATATTTCTGAAGTGCATGTATCTAAGTTAAGGTTTGATGGCGTCAGTGATGCCACCGGTGCAGCGATAGAACTTGTTTCTTTAGATCATTGCTCGTTTAAGGATTTAACTATTGAAAATCTTGACCAAGCATCGACATCTCGTGGGTTTTGGATAAAAGGTCATAATATTGTGTCATTTGAAGACATACGCATGACGACCGTACGAATAGGTTTTGAAAGTGGAGAAAACCCTGTTTCAGGACAAAGCAGCATAGACTCCGACCAATATGCTTTTAGGAATATATATATTAATTGCGAAGATGATCTGAACGGCTACGGATGGCGATTTACGGGAACACATAATTACTCCATTACTATCGATGGGTATAGTAGCGTCGGCAACTCCCTGTACGGCTTCTGGCTAGAGAATTCTTCTGTCTCTGGCGATAGCTCTGGACTGCACATATACAACTTGCGTGTTGAACAGGGAACTATTGGCAATGGTGGATACGGGATTTACATCAACCAGGATAGCGGTGCTGATCTGCAAAATGTTCTACTTGAAAATGTACGAATCAGTTCAGGGCAGCATGGTTTTTATGGCCGTAACATTCGTTATTTAACAATGATCAACTGCCAGACCTCCGCCGGTAGCGGTGAAATTGCGAGAAACTTCGACAATTCAGTTAAACGCCTAGTATTTCTTAACTTCAATGCCAGCACTTCGGCCACTCATACGATGACCTCTCTAAAAAGCATTGAACTTTTTGGCGGTGCAGATTATCAGTTTGAAATTTGGGACAGTACACAGCCTTTCTTTAGTTCTTCGTCAGATAAAACTATTCAGTTTAGAAGATTAATTAGTCAAACAAACTATGATGGCGGAGCGGCACCCGAATCTAATGAAATGATTAATTGGACGAATACTGAGACAATAGCAAATAACAGTACATTGACACACACACCACCTCCCAATATTGCAGGCATGGGTAAGATTATCGCCATCAATAACTCAGGAAATGTTGCTGAAAGTGCTGACTTTACTTTTAATAGTAACGGTTCAGTTAACTTAACAAGCAATACTACCAATGTTTCAACGACTCAAGGCACTGCTAATAATCTAAATCTATATGGATCGTCGAATATCTTGCGAGTAGAAAACAAGTTAGGCGCAACACATCGAGTAACCATTAAGATTGATTACTCACTTGCCACAACAGATATCTAGGTTTGGAACAGCAGCCATCATTAATGATGGCTGCCCGTAAGGTTACTGGGCTTCAGCAGGAAATTCCTCAGGGCAAGAATATTATTTATTAGTACTTTAATCAGAGACAGCATAATCAAAAGCTAATGGTCTTGAGCCGCTCGTTTACGTCAGAATACAAACCGTTATCAAATGCTATGCCCTAAATGTCATATCATAGAGAACTGCTCGCGACAAGCTTCTGTTCTCTCTGCCCTCTTTCTGAGTTCTACTTCAACATAGAGCGACTCAGCTATAGGCATAGTGTCATTCCCATTAAAGCTAAACGAAGCATTCTTAAAACGGTTGACCATATCCACCGCACTTCCGTTGATTTTATTACTCCAAAGCCGAAAAAATATATAACTGTCATTATTCTCGGTAAAGACGTCTAGATGTTCAATAAGATTATCGTCTAAATAGATGTCTAAACTTTTAGTGCAAAACCTATTCGGTGATAATGCATTGCGGAGCAACAACGGCTCCAACGGAGAAATATCAGTAATACCATTATTATTCAATCTTAATAAAGAGAGATGATTGGTAGGTAATTGCCCTACTCCAGTTAAATCCGTTAACTCACTATTATCAATTTTTAATATTTTCAGTTGGTTTGATAGGTGTTGATTTGCAAGATTCGATAGCGGGTTGTCAGAAAGATTAAGATTCGTTAATTGTGGTAATCTCAAATCAGGAATAGCCGTTATTTGATTATTGGATGCGTCGAGTAACACAATGGGAGCAAAGCCGGCAATCGGTGACAAATCTACGAGATTATTGTGCTGAATGGTTAACGAGCTAGGTGCATTTATTGGGCATTGTCGAAAACAAATCAGACAAGTCTGTTTGATCAATGCTATTAATTAGAGAAAGACTTGAGAGTTGAAGTTCACCAATACTGTGGATATTTTGCAGCCTGCCGCCTTCTATGCTTAGTTCCGTGAGATTGGCCAAATCGGTCAGTGGTGAGACATTCCATGACTGAGATCCGTCTAGTATTAAGGTTAAACGTCTTAAACCTATGAGTTGTTTGATTTCTTCTAAAAAATTTACCCCATTTGAGAGACTAGAATATATACGGCAGGATAGCGCTTTAATTTCATGACCGTAAGTATATTTGCTTGGCTCGCCATCGCGAATTCCACTAAAACACCGATCTAATGAGGCATCACTAAATACGATGCTTTCTACCCGCTTTCTAGCATCTAATGGACAGATCATTTGATTAATAATGGCTTCCACATGAGTATTTTCATACAAGCCATATAGATCAAACTGGCTGGCGCAGTTGCCAGTGCTTGCAGCAACATCGACGGTGTTTAACGAAACAAGTACTTGCAATGGAGTTAAGTCATGGACATGTGTTAAGTCCAATACAAGCGAGTCAAGGTTTTTCAAATAACGTAACGCAGATATATCCGCAATGATATCACCGCTACAATCGAGATGAGAAATCTCCGCAACCGTTGCGCCTTGGTGTCGATCGAAACAGTTGGCCAGCCCACTATCCTGGGTAGCCAGTTGGCTAATATCAAAATTATCGTCATAATCAATCGTAATAGTTTTTCGGGTTTCGTAGTCTCTTTCTTCCCTTATGGCATTAAGATATTCATGAATAATACTATCACTATACTCCGGTAAGTAATCAGGGACTTTAGGAACTACAATGCGGTCTTTTGCGATAACAGTAAACATGCCGCCAGAATTTGGGAAGAGTGTTATGCCACCGATTTCATCCCTGGCGATTGGAGAGTTATCATCTTTGATAGAAATGATATTGCCAGTATTGGTTTCTAAACGGTAATACGCTTCAACTAATTCACCGATAGGTGGCGCTATCAGTGTTTCGCGCCACGAGTCAATTGCCCGGGTATTGATAAACCAGTCAAGAGTTAGGGGTTCACCTGCCCTAATAGTGAGTTTGTCGGATACGAATTTGACATCAGGAGCCCATCTAGCGCTGCTATTATCGCTAATGTCGCTACAACCTACCGTAGTGGTGAGTAAGATAAGGATAAAATAGCGAAATGCTATTGATGCGGTGTTCATAGTATACTGCCCCTATGCAGATCGTTTTTTGCACATGAATGCGATTATTTAATGCCTACTAATAGTGAGTCGCTGTAAATCTTAAAATCCGGACACACACATTTTTAATGGAATGATAATGTGGTTAAGGTAAGGAGAATGAATAAGAAGTCAAAAGGGGTTAGTTAGCAGATCTAATTATCTCTTAAATGAAGTGGTCTGTTAAATCGGGTGAGGATCACTTGTGTTTCAAGCTGTTTGTTCTAGCCTAAGATATAGGCTTAGACCGTTTACAGAGTAAAACGACGATAAGGACATCAGTGTTTAAGTTAACTCTCGCATGCTGTTTGGTATTACTATCTGTCAGCGCCTATTCAACCAATTTCGAGTTTCATGGCTTTCTAACGGCTGGTGCGGCTATTCTGGATGATGACGACAGTATCTATCTTGGTACCACCGATCGTCTCTCCCATGAGACAGACAGCAAAATAGGATTGCAAATCAAAAACAATCTGGATGACCGTTTGTCTGTTATCGGGCAGGTCAAAGCGACAGGGCGAAGAGACCAAAAAGCCGAATTTGAATGGGCTTTCGCAAGCTACACCTACTCTGACCTTTTCACCTTTAGGGCAGGCCGAATGCGGCTTCCCGCGTTTCTTTATTCAGCGCAAATAGACGCGAGTTATACCTATATGTGGATTAGGCCTCCACAGGAAGTTTACGTTTTAGCGCCCTTTACTGGTATTGATGCCGTTGATGTTATTGCTACGGGAAATGTAGGCGACGTATTCATTACGGCAAATTCGATTCTTTCAGCGACCTTTAATGATGAACTGGATTTTTTAGATGGTGTAGAAATACTTGAGGCAAAGAATGAAGATTTACGCGGTATTAATATTCGTTTTGACTGGGAAAATTGGGCCGCTAGAGTTGTTTATTCTACGCTTACAGTCTCATATCTCGTTGTTGAGTTAGAGGAATTTATTAATGACATATTAATTCCTGCAGGATTGCCTGAAGTGGCAGAAGCGATAGACACTAAGGAAGATTTGGGCACTGTCTTTGACGGCATAGCGCTGATGTATGACGATGGCATTCATAATGTGATTTTTGAATACAGTAGAATAACGGTTGATTCTGGTCCGCTCAGAAATCAAGATTCCTTTTACCTGGCCTATGGCCGGCGTTTTGGTAAATGGCAGCCTCACATCACTTACGCCCAAATTAAATCTAGGGCAGCCATTATTCCCGGTGCAAATGACAACCCTATTGCTGGTTTAGCGCAGTCTATAGCAGACGGTATTGCGGCCACGTCAGACAGTATTACCATTGGTTTACGTTACGATTTCAACCCATTTGCTGCCCTAAAATTGGAATACCAGTCCATAGACAGACAAGAAGGGAAGGCCAGTATTCTTCAAGATAACAGCATATTGCCATCACTGGATGGCGGTACGGTGAATGTGTTCAGCTTCTCTGTGGATGTATTATTTTAGTTTGGATATAGATGAGATACATTTTCGTTTTTTTAATCTGCTTAAGTGGGGTTACTTACCCCATGCTTTGGCTACAGAGATAGCAATCATTCTGGCGCCGACAAATCAACAATACAGTCAAACCGAGTGCCTTTTCCAGGTTGGGATATATAGGCCAGAGTGCCTCCCATCAGGTTAATAAATTCTCGACAGACAGCCAATCCGATACCGAGACCACCATGTTCACGCTTATATGAACCATCTGCCTGACTAAAGTCAGCAAATACTTTTTGCCGATCTTTTGCGTCAATACCCACACCGGTATCTTGAATACTAAATAAAATAGAATAGTTTACATAATCAGAATTCGGTGTGGTTTCAACAGCCGGTTGTTGGCAGGCATCGATGTGTAGTGAGATGCTTCCTTGGCTGGTAAACTTTAGGGAATTGTTCAGCAAGTTAACGATAATCTGGTGAAGCTTTTCGTGGTCGCCCCATAGATCATTGGGGCATGAATCATCACATATGATATTGAATTCGATTTCTTTA
>JANQMK010000424.1 GCA_028280085.1 Pseudomonadales bacterium | reverse complement strand
TTTGGATAAATGAGATCATATCGGAAGAAATCATCGGCAACCCACCTAAATATAAGGTGGCATCACTACGATATTTATCCATGATACGACGAATCTCGCTAATATCCTTACGCATGCGGGTAGAAACATAGTTGTTATAAAAGCGATATTCTGCGCTCACTTCCTCATACTGTTTAATTTGCTCAGGCGTCAAGGCACCTTCCGTTTTAAGTTTCCTTAAACGCTCACGCTCATGCAGTAGATTAGCTTGATGCTTGTCTCTCTTAAGGTTAATGAGTAGCGCAGTGGTACTGCCATCGGGGCTCATTATCATATCCCGATAAATCGGCGATTGCCGAAATTCTTTTTTTACGAGAGAGAAATCAATGTCCGGTGATTCAAGTGTTCGAATACCATTGCTCAATTCAGACAATGCCATCTTAGGGCTGTAAAGCAATGGAACATCCAGCATTGACAAGACGCTATCGACAACCGGAATTTGCTTAAGATCATCACGCAATGCAGCAACGGTACCGATGCTCGCCGCAGACAGTAGCGGCGTTTGTGGCGTATAAGTAATAATGAGAAAATCAGGCGAAGCGTAGCGCTTATTGATAGTACGAAAGTATTCCAGTGCTTTATCATTTTCTAACACCAGCGCATCAGCCGATGCATCTACTTTAAAGCCTGTGCCCTTCCAGCCAAATACTAGTGCTAGCAGAGTGATAACTAACACTGTTACTAAAGGGCGACGTAAAACAATAAGTTCATAAACCTGCGATAACATCTGGTTTCCCATTGGGAGGACATCCTCAGTTATATATCATTGATATTTATTCAGTCAATTACGCCCTCAATTTGCCGCCATTCAGCAATCAACAGCGCCGTCACTGACCGCCGCTATTATAAAGCGGTAACAACCCGATGCGCTATTACCTAACTGGCAAACAGCTCACCAAAGTACCTGATTGGTTAGGTTTAAACAACGTGAAAAGTCAGCAAAAACGAGTTGCCTATTATGTCGAATTTTAACGGGATTGGCTCGATTTCTTGAAGTAGAAATAAAACCGTCATTAGGCGAAGCAAAAAGAACAAATTACAACCAACTCTTAATAAACTCAGTTCTTGGCAGTAATAAAGATTCCCTTCAAATAAGCAATCGCGTCAGACATGCCAATAGTGCTCAATAAATAGAACAAACCGACATTTGCTAATACTGCAACGGTCACATATACCGGCGTCAGCGAGCGTTTCTCTTTCTCTCGAACAACCTCTTCAACTTCTTCTTCTTTTTCTTCAATAGAGCCCTGCTTTACTATAGTAGGCATTTCTTCGCTGATTTCATCCAGTTGGCTCATAACCAGCTTTATGCTCTTATATCGTCGAGCGGCATCCTTATCCAGCATTTTCATCAACACTGTCTGCAGTTGAGCCGGTAGTGAATTGAAGCTGCTTGAACGACGAATACTAGTACCTTTCCATTGAGGAATAGTGCAAGTCAACATTTGATAAAAAATAACACCACAGGCGAAGATATCTGCGGCAACCCCCTTTGCCTCGCTCTCTGGTACATAAATTTCATAGCCCTCTGTCCTTCCCGTCTCCACCATACCAAAGTCGCAGATCTTGACGGTATCATCCTCATCAAAGAAGATATTTTTAGGAGTGATATTGCCATGGATTATTTTGTTCTGATGGGCAAAATTAAGTGCTGCACATATGTCTGAGGCCAAACGCATAAAATCGTCAAAATTATAGGGCTGTAGTAAACGATCCTCCAAGCTCCCGCCACTCAAGTATTCCATAACGATAATAAAAGAGCGTTTATTTTTAGATACACCTAAAATCTTCACAATATTCGGGTGCTTGAACACAGCCAATCGGCGGTTTTCAGCATACCCGTCATCAGACTGCGTTCTTTTCTTAATAATAATGGGACTGTGAGTACTGCGCTCTTCCATTAAATAGACAGAACCGTCAGGTTCTTCTTTTAGCACATCTAACAAAGCAAATGAATGCTTATTTTCGATGCTATCGTTAGCGCGCTGTTTTTGTTCTTCATTGAGATGAGAACCCTGCATAACTTTCAGCAGTGTTTTGTGTAACTTGTCTGCCGACTTAGGCCTTTTCTCCGGATCATGCTGCAAGCAACGCATAATTAATTTATCGAGCGCTTTTGGCAACTTGGGTACGATCTCTCGCGGGGACTTAAACCTACCCTTGGGAACGCGCCCGACAAACATCTCGTACATCATGACGCCCATGGAATAGATATCGCTGAGGTTTGTGACAGCTAGGGCATTATCCTTTTGCTCCGGCGATACATATGATAGTGTACCAACAATATCACTTTTCTCTCGCACACCGGTATTATCATCACGCAATAGGGCTATGCCAAAATCCAACACTCGCGCATTTGCTTCATGATCAATCAATACGTTTGCTGGCTTGATATCTCTATGTACAACACCATTTTTATGAGCATAAGAAAGTGCTTTACATATTTGGCTACAAATTTCGACTTTACGTAAGAAAGATATTTTGGTTTTCTTCAATACCGTTTTAAGATCTGCCCCGTCAACATATTCCATGATGAAATAGGGTGTGCCTTCACTACTGACCCCTCGATCGATCACATGAATAATGTTCGGGTGATTTAAGCGGGCAATAATAACCGACTCAGCCTCAAAATGCGCAAGCGCTTCCGAGTGCTTTTGCATTTGCTGATTAAGCATTTTAATGGCAACAGGTCGATCTAGGGATAGCTGTACCCCTTTGTATACAGACGCCATGCCGCCATCGGCTATTTTCTTGTTAAACTGGTAGCCCGGTAACTGCATATCTTGTTGGATATTCAAGGTCAGTATCCACCTTCTCTATGAACACTTGTGGCAATTTCATAGGAATAGGCACTTAGTACAAATCGAAGTAAAAATGAATGTTATCAATCCCATAAAACATTCCCATCACCTCTATTTAACTTTAGCACCTTGTGACCACATTGCATCGGGCATCGCTCAAGTCATAAAAAACCAGTTATTGAGAAAATCGAGCAGGATTCCATGAATATAAGCAGCGATTGAGCTAAAATCCCTTAAAAGTGCTGGCGTATTGCGGATAATAGACCCGTGTCAAAAGCTAATTCATTTTTGTACACCTATTGGGTAATAGATTAATGCTCAAAATACAAGTTAAGAGTGGCACATTTAAAGAGCCTATATGGATTGTTGACCCAATTCTTTCTATTGGGAAAAACTCCGCCAATGATCTGGTAGTGAATAGCAAAGACATTAAAGATTTTCATGCCCAAATCATACTCAAAAACAATAAGGTTTATTTAAAGGACATCACTGGTAAAAATGGCTGCTTTGTCAATGAAGAGCAAATCAAAGAAAAAGAGTTGAAGGCAGGCGACCAGATTAAGCTTAACGATGTTGAAATGGACGTGCTTGACGGAAAGCAAATCTCCCCAACTGCCACCGTTGCCAACTCGTCCTCTAATCAAGTCTGGTCATTGGTCTCCAACAATAGCTGGCTAGAAGGACAATCATTTGAAATTACCGATACGACGATTATTGGTCGCGGCGTAAATTGTCAGATCACCATCCCGGGCACCCACCTATCACGTCAGCACTGTGAATTGAGGGTAAGGGATACCCGTTTACATGTCGAAGACTTAGGCTCATCCAACGGTACCTTTCTCAATGAGAAAAAAATTACCAAAGCAGAAGCAAAACCTGGCGACACACTGAGAGTCGATGTCTACAGCTTTGAAATCGTTGGACCAGAAGACGATGACTCTGATAAAACGATGATTCGTACCATTGCTTCCGGCGATTTAGATGCAGACAATCAAAGTAATAAGCAGGCACACCGTAAAACAACAGCTAACTCAGCGAATAAAAAATACAAAACTAAATCAACCTCTCCCGGCAATCGAGAGGAAGAAGCAGGAGCTAACACTTCTAGTAACTTATTTGTGTATGGCTTTCTTGTCGTAGCCGTTGTGGCCGTTGTTGCGCTTATGCTTCTTTCATAAACCTTGCTCGTACTACCCTGATGAGTTAAAAGTTGTCAACAATACAGTTAGCTGGTTTATTTACCTGATATTAATAAATCCAACTCAATCGAGTGATAGTTATGCGTGGCGTTATACTTGATGAAGACAGTTTACACCCAGACGATCTTGATCTCAGTCCTATCTACAGCCAATTGGATCACTGGGTACGTTACCCAAATACGCCAGCTGACAAGACACTTGAGCACATTGGGGATGCCGATATTGTTCTAACAAACAAGGTTGTACTAGATGAAACCATTTTACGCGCCGTGCCGACAATAAAACTCGTTAGTGTGTTAGCGACAGGTACCAACAACATCGACATTACAGCGGCCAAAGCTCTGGGCATAACGGTTACCAATGCAACCCGCTACGGCACCCATTCCGTAGTCCAACATACCTTTGCCCTTATTTTAAGTCTCGCGACCAGGTTACAAAACTACCGCCAAGATGTTAGTGATGGCAAGTGGTCGGAAAGCGAATTCTTCTGCTTGCTAGACCATGAAGTACAAGAGATCCACGGCAAAAACCTAACGATCGTGGGCTGGGGAGAGTTAGGCAAGGGCGTAGCTGCCATTGCCAACGCGTTCGGCATGCAGATCAGCACTAGCTGTAAACCGGGCGAAGCAGATACACTATTAGACGGGGGTATTATCAGAAAACCGTTAAAAACCTTATTACCTGAAGCAGACATTGTCTCACTGCACTGCCCGCTAAACCCATCAACGCATCATCTCATTGATGCTGAAGCCCTGTCGCTAATGAAGCCCAATGCTCTACTCATCAACTGTGCTCGCGGAGGACTAGTAGACGAAACAGCTCTCGAGTTCGCTTTGCGCCATAATAAAATTGCAGGTGCCGGGCTAGACGTACTGAGCCAGGAGCCGCCATCGCCCGACAATCCCTTGCTCGCCAAAGATATACCCAACTTAATTCTAACACCCCACTGCGCCTGGATTAGCCGAGAAGCACGGCAAAAATTAGTCGTCATTACCGCCGCAAATATAAGCCAATTTTTGCTAAATAAACCTATCAACAAGATTTGTTAAACCGGGACCGAGAGCACGCCGATACTATATGTGCAATCATTTATTGACTGCTTGTCATGTTAAGGCAAGGGCAGCAACGACTTTTTATAGAGAGTAAGGCGTGGATTGTCAGGCTGTGCGGCATCAAGAATAAAAACATAAATAGCGCCATCGTCCTCTAATGGAATATCTTTTTCCCAACTAACGCCTGCTACAGTAAAATCTTGTGTGCCTGCCGTTAAAGGCGCCTCATATCGATAGGTATTCTTGCCAATAAATTCAAACACTCGATCACTATCTACTTCAGGCAAATGGGAACCCAGTAAAGCGACATCACTTTTATAAGGCGGTTTACCTAAATCCTGCGCACTGAGCAGTTGATTCAGCCTGGCATTTTCTTTAGCTGCCACCTGGTACATCTCTTGATGATAAGAAGATAGCTTCGCTAAACGTTCTCTTAGAGCAGGTTCTACGCTATCCGATTTAGCGATTTTGTCTAATATCGTACCCTTATCTTTATCTGGCTCAGTTTTATTTAACACTGCTTCAGATTCTATATCACTGTTCACTTCGGCTGTTATGAATTGAGGCTTACCCAATAGTACTTGTTGATCTTGAACTTCATTAGTCATGGGACTAATTAGAGTGCCACTTTTTAAAGCACTACTTTCTAGAACACCATCTATATCACCACCTGCTAGAACACCACTTTCAGGGCTGTCCGAACCAACCAATGCTGACTGGTCGCCAGGTGTCGCAGCGTTAGTAGCTTGATCAGTAGAAGGTTGCTCGATAACCGAATTATCAGGTTCTAGTTTCGCCGATTGAGTAACAGCTACCGCAGCTTGTTTCGTCTCGTTTATCTCTACATCCATAATGCGCTGCCGACGGTTTATTTGCTGGGATAGGTTAGCCAGCGCTGTTTCACGAGCTTTCAACTCAGCCTTGAGTTCATATTCTTTTTGGTGGTAGCGCTCGGCTTTCTTCTCTCGAATACGCAACGCTCGTTCCGAGAGTGAGAGCACGAATTTTGCCTTTTTTAGCCTTGCATCGCTATCGGCATTAGGATTATTTCGATTATTCAGAGTGGCCTTATAAAACTCAGACTTGGCTGCAAGCAACTTATCTTGTGATAGTTCTATATCTCGCGAAGACTCTTCTGACTTATACTGGTAGTAGTCAATATCGCGTCTTAGCTCAGTTATCTCGTTCTCTTTTAAGGCATATTCAGACCGCAAACGCTCTATGATCACCCGCTCTTCCGCAATACCCGCTGAGCCAGGCGCAGAGTAAAAGGCGGTCAACAGTGTAGCTAACATCGCTGACAACATGGACGCAACGCTTAATGGGCAAGTATTCGAATATCGAACCATTAAAAGAATATCACTACGATACAAAGTCAAATTATTCTAAAAGCGATAGCCAACCCGTGCAAAGAAAGTTTCTATATACTCTTCCTTCGAGATATTGCCAAAACCATCGCGGTAATCAAATAGATATTTGGCGTAATCAGCCGAAACATACAACCGTTTAAAGACTTTATAGGAAAAACCAAGCCCTGTATACAGATCCGTAGAGCTATCGTCATTGCGAATTGACTGCACGCTACTTTGCGGAACAAAAACATCGTTGACATTACCCAATTTCGTATCGATTATTGAGATATCATAATCAGCCTGCCAACGTTGAGCGCCAATACGAAAATATCCCCTCAAACGCGGAAAGATGTTCATGCCTATATTAAAACCTACACCAAAGTTCTGAACATCCAAGTTTGTTTTGACCTCCTGGCTTTCATCGATACTGGTCAAATCATCTACTACTCTTGTTTGAGTTATCTTCGCCGTATTACCGTCAGTGGTTCCCAAATCGCTATAAAAGGCTTCAAGAGAAACCGACACATCGCGCACTCGGTAAAAACGAAAGCCTGCCAAAACTTGAGCACCCACCGGGTTATCAAAATCGCTATAAGATGATCGCGGATTGCTGCTATCCCTCTCGACACCAACACCTGGATCAGAGCTCGACAAGGCAAACTCTAAATACAGTCTCGGTCCATAATTAGTTCTTTTTTTTACTTTTTTTGGATCTTCCGTACCGGTTACACTGGTGCCGCCCGCATCACCTCTTAATTCTTCGAGGTCAAACACTGCTGCATGTGACAACAGCGGTAAACAAATAAACAAGCCTAACAACCAGCTCTTTGTCCTTATCACCAACATTGTAACTTCCTACCCTGTTTTATTGCTCGCTATCGCGCACACTACCCCAGTAACGAGCTAGCGACTAAATTTATAGCTTAGCAATACGGTATAGCCAGACATTTATCGAATCTCGGTCGCTAAGCAAAGATAGATTTTACAAATAATGCACGCATTGTCTTAATTAACACCAATCATACTATATCTTGTCTACTCTGCTACTTGGTTTACTGCAAGACAACTATTAGTTAGTAGTTAACAGATGCGAGGTGCACGTTACTTTATAGTAGAACCTATATTCGCTATTTAGTAGTAAAAATAACGCTGGCGCCTATAATTAATTACACTCCATGACCAATTAGCACCTTTAATCGCTGTTGGTCAAAAACAATATACTGGCTAGAATTTGTCAGCAGTACAGCATTAAAGCTATGGCGCTATCTTATCTTTTTTGCAACATTGTTTACAGCAGATAAGACAACGCGAAATGTGTGTAGACGGTCGGCTAATAACGCCGATCTGCTCCTACATCTAAAGTAAGGTAAGAACAAAGATTAAGGAGATGTTCCCGATGCGATGGTTGTACTATAAGGGCTTCTTAACAACACTGTGCATAATACTATGCTGCTCCCTGCTCAGCAGCTGCCTCAGCGACGGCAGCAGCTCTGAAACCGAGGTCGGTGAAATAAGGTCGCCAACCTCCGCGAGCAACATCATATTGACAGCAAGTGAACCAACTATTACGTCCGCTAATCAGCAAATTGCGTTGTCCGCCATCGTAACCAACCGTGACAATCAGGTACTATCTGGATTAACAGTTGACTTTAGTGCGACCTCAGGTACGTTAACGCCGACCAGTAGTGTCACTGACACAACTGGCACGGCCTCCACTGTGCTCACCTCATTAACGCCAGACAGCGGAACAATTACCGTCACCGCTACTATTGGCACAGTGCAGACAACCATTGACGTTGAAGTATCAACTGTTGCAAATTTTGGCTTAGTAGCAAGCACCAATCAATTATCCACCTCTGCAGGCGCAAGTGTACTACTAACAGCTACATTAACCGACCAAGATGGCGAACCATTTAAAGGCTCAGCTATTACTTTTAGCGCAACTAATGATGGTATTCTTTCACCCAGCGTTGTTTCTACTGACGCTAACGGTGTAGCTACCACCACCTTAACAACCAACAGCCTAGCGAATAGAGAAATCATCGTCACCGCATCGATAGGCAACACTTCCGAACAAACCACTATCAATGTATCAGGCACAACGCTCAGTTTATCTGCACTGGGCACCCAAACCCAATTGAATTCTTCAGCCGATATCAATATCTCTTTGTTTAGAGCCGATGGCAGCGGCATATCAGGAGAGAATATTACGTTAAGCTCTGCCAATGGCAACACCCTATCTAGTACCACAGTTACTACCAATAACAGCGGTGTAGCCTCTGTAGAGTTTATCGGCGTCAATTCAGGTGACGATGTGATTACGGCCACTGCTTTATCAGGCGCGATTACCGACACGCTTAATATCAATGTATCAAATGAAGTGTTTTCCCTCGTACAAACAGGCCCAGTGATCGACGGCTCAGGTACCGTAGGGGATATTCTCTTGAGCGGTACCGGTACCGTCACATTAACTTGGGAAGTCGGTGGTAGCGCAGTGCCCAATACCCCTGTTACCCTGCAAACAACCCGCGGTATTTTCTCGAACGGACTTGAAACATTCACCACCAATACGGATATCAATGGACAAGTGGTAGCAACACTGACTTCAACTAACGCTGGTGCAGCCGAGATTCTCGCTGATGGCAGTGTTAATGGTACCAATTTTACAGTGTCGACTGACGTTCTTTTTGTTGCAGATACGCCAGAGAACATCTCTGTCAACGCTTTTCCCT
>JANQMK010000375.1 GCA_028280085.1 Pseudomonadales bacterium | reverse complement strand
CATGTTCGATTACGCTAAATGGGTCCATTAGTTGCCATTAAAGCGGAGCCTTCAAAATGTAATACAGTAAATAGCTCAGTGGGCGCGCGGTGAGTATCCTGAGCTGTTTGGCTTGAAAGGTTATCGGTGTAATGTCTGTAAATGTTGTTTACCCCAGGCGGCAATACGTTCTACTAGCAGGTCGCGGTAGGCTTGAATGGGGAACAGGTGAGAAGTGTACGGCCAAAACACCTCTTCACAATGCTCTTGCAATTGCGGGATGTTAAGTGCTCTGACTAGTTGGCCTTGCTGGTTATAGTGTTTTAGTGCGTGGCTGGTAAATACGGCTAAGACTTGGCCTTTTCGTTCGACAATGGCTTCAAAACAGTGCTTAGTTTCTTCTGGTGTGGGCTCGTCGCGCAGCATAATCGGTGGTTCTGTTGGTTTAAGTGTTGCACTGATTCTATTTTTTACAAAGTTGGCAATACTCGTGGGCAAGTTTAACCATTTGGCGCGGTTGGTGAGCTTTAATAGCAAACGACGCTGGTTAAATCCTGCGTCCATTGGCGATATAAGGTCTATCAGAATTAAGCCAACGACGTTTTCATCATGTAGCATAATTTTAACGCCATTATCGGCGCCAGAGCATAAGCCCATAATAACGATGTTACGTTCGCCGAAACGTTTGGTAACTGTGTCTTTGATACACTGCCAGTCTCGTGCAACTGACTCACGATTCGATAAGCCTGGGCGAGTAGGCGTGTCACCTTTACCTGATAGATCGACTCGTATACAAATATAGCCAGCTGCGGCTAAGGCACGACCGGCGAGTACGTTTAAACGGTAGGGCTCTTCACGATGTAACAGACCTGCGTTCAACAAGACCACTACCGGAGCACCAGCTTGGGCTTGTTCAGGTAAAGTTACGATACCAAAACCGCGATTATTTTCTCCAAACCAGAATGCATCTTCCTTCACGGCAACAGTACCTTTTCTACTATAGTGCTGAGCACGGGCTTAGGCCGTAAAATACCGACACCGTAATATGGCCAGTCATATTTAAATCCCGTGTCAACGATGTTGTGATGTTGTTTTTGTTGTGCGTCAACTGTATTTGTGCTGATACAAAAGGTTTCTGCACGTTCTTTGCAGGCATCTTCTTGCAATGATAATTGCGCTATGCTTTGTTGTAACGATGACGGTAAGGTGAAATTCTCGTAGCTGATTGATTTTCTCAGGTTAGCGGGTGCTCTAATTAATCCCGCGTGTTCCTGTTTAAATTGGGTGTCAACATACTTCAACCAGTCTAAATAAGCAGAGCCAGATATCAGCGGATCCCAAAATAAATAACGTTTTACATCAGGCCGTTGGCAGTATGACGCTAACACTGCGCCGAAACGTACACCCAAGAGGGTGACGGTATCGGCCCCGGTGAGAGCCACCCCTTCTTCCACACAGGCGCTGACATCGTTGCACCAACCGGCAGCATTGGCCTCATTTAGCTGACCCCAGGACTCGCCGGTACCATAATAGTTGAAACGCAATACGTGAATACCTTGTGCTGCACATTCATTGGCGAGATTGGCTAACGCGGCGAAGGTACGTCGGTATTCGTCGAAAAAAGGCGGGCATATGACCAACAAGCGCATTGAAGTGGCATCGCTGGCTGGGTGGTAACAGCCGAATAGTTTCCCTTGATTGAAAAAAAACGGTTCTAGCATAGTGAATCCATCAATTACCGCATAAAACGCTTCCAGAAAGGTTTTTTGGCAGGTGTTTCCTCAGTTTTATCGGCGGCCGGTGGTGCGGTTGGCTCAGTGACCGGTGTGAAACTGTGGCTGACGTTATCTAAGTCACCCAGAATACGCTCAAAGCTAGCTGCAACACTTTCTATAACAGACTCCTCAACTTGGCCAGAGTCATAGTCAAAGACCGCTACTAATCCATTCGGTTGTACACGGGTCCAAAATTCAATAGGTACTTCGGTTTGGGCTCTTGGCATATCAATTTGTTTTAAGTTTAAGTCGAGCCACTGTTGGGGGCGATTGCGTATATCCTGAAACCCAAACACCGCCGGGGTAATCGCTGGAAAGTTCTGATCTTGCCAAGGAGTATCCTTTAAAATTTCAGCGAAACTGAGGTCTTGATGTATGTGGAACGTTTTCAGTTGCTGTGAGATATCATGCACCTGGGCGGCAAATTGATCGCCTTTCAATTCGATGGTGCAGGGTAATACCGACACAAAACTACCGATTAAGTTAATAACGTCGGGATTATAGCGGCCTGTTACCGGCAGGCCTAGCACAAACTCGTGTTTTCCTGTTAATTCACTTAAGGACTTGGTAAAGATCGTGAATAGTACTTCGTGTAGACGCGCATCCCCCTGGGAACAAAACGTTTCCAGTTTATTCAGCTGATCCGCTGAATGAAAGAACTCGCGACGTGTACAACTTTGTTTTGTCGCTGAACTGTCGATATGTGGTAGCGTGGCTGATGTGTTGAGACTTTGTTGGTGAAATGCTAGCGCCTCCCCATCGGGGGTACGATTGACGCACCATTCAGCATAGTCGCGGTATTCTAGGCTCAATGGCGCCAGGGTTGAGGCCTGATTTTCGCAACAGGCGGCATAGTAGACCGCTAATTCTCGTAATAATATGTCGAACGACCAACCATCGAAAACGAGTTGATGCGGTACAATAAAAAATAAATGTTGCTGTGCTGATAACTTATAAAGCACAACACGACATAATAACTGATCGATAATGTCAAAAGGCTTAATTGAGAGTGCTGTCGCTGCCTCGAGCGCCTTAGCCAACGGATCCTCAGCGGTTGTGACATCTTCAATAATTGGGATATCTATATCATCAATATGCTTTAAAACCAGTTGATATTGTTCGTCAGCTTTAGTGACTATCGTACGCAATGCGGTTTGTCGCTCAAATAATCGTGATACGGCTCGACGAAAAGCGGCGACATTCAACTCACCTTCCAATACCCATGCGGCGGGTAAGTTGTTGCAGGTTGTCTCTGGTTGCTGCAATTGACGAGTAATAATTCGCATCTGTTCAGCGCTGGGGTGGCGTACAGCATGTGTTGGCAAATGGCTAGGGCCGGGATCTGATATTGACTGCTCGTCAGGCGTCGAGGCAATCTTCTCCGCTAGGGATGACAGTCTTTCGGTGACAATTTCCCTTGGTGTCAGGCGCTGTTCAGTTGCTTGTTCAATTTGACGAATCGCTTCCAGTGCTAATAGTGAATGTCCGCCCATTTCAAAGAAGTTATCGTCGCGACCAATGGCTCGCCTCGGTTTAATTAAATCTGTCCATATCTTAGCGATTAATTTTTCTGAATCTGACTGTAGCGTGCTCTGGGACAGTAACGTCGACTCGTTAGTTTCTGGCTTGGGTAGTGCACGACGGTTAACCTTGCCGTTGGGTGTAAGGGGAATTTCATCTACGGTCAAGAAATATTGTGGCACCATGTAATTGGGTAAGCGCGATCGCAATTGTCGGCGCAGGGCAACACTTTGAATTCCGGCAGCGGAGCTTGGTACACAGCAAGCAACGATACGTATATCTTCAGGCGATAGCTCCCACAGATAGACGGCGGCGCGATCCACTTGTTCGGAGTTGGCCAAAGCAGCTTCAATTTCGCCTAGCTCTATGCGATAGCCCCGCAGTTTGACCTGGTCGTCTAATCGGCCCAAATGCTGGAGTTCGCCACTGGGTAGCCATTTCGCCCAGTCACCGGTGCGGTAGAGTCGACCTAATTCTGGGTGTTCGACAAAACGCTCGGCCGTTAATTCGGGCCGTTCGTGATAGCCTAGGGCAACGCCAAGTCCGCCGATACATAACTCGCCGGGTACCGATAGCGGCAAGGGTTGTAATTGTTTGTCTAAAATATAGATCTGGGTATTAGCGATAGGTTTTCCTACGGTAATCATGTCGTCAGCGTTGGTAATACGTTTACAGCTAGACCAGACTGTGGTTTCGGTAGGCCCAAACATATTCCATAACTCGCCGACAGCCGGTAATAAATCGGCTACCAAGTCTGGTGGCAGGGGTTCGCCGCCACAGAGTGCTCTGAGTTGGTTGATGTTATTTGACGGCTCACCCCATGGGCTGTGTAATAGTACGCGCCATGTTGCGGGTGTGGCCTGCATGATGGTCACTTTATGTTGCTGAATCAGAGCAGCTAGTTTGTCGCCCTCTTTGACTTCATTGTTGTCGGCAATTACCACTGTGCCACCAACGTAAAGCGGCAGAAATAGCTCGAGTACGGAGATGTCAAATGCCATTGTAGTAACAGCCAGCAAGCGATCCTCGGCACTACAGCCTGGGGTTTTACTCATACTGTCAAGAAAATTCAGCATGGCGCCTCTGGGCACCTCTACGCCCTTGGGCTTGCCAGTAGAACCGGATGTATAAATCAGATAAGCTAAATCACTGGCGTTAAATAGTGAAGTATCGATTTGTAAATCCGATACTTCACTATCTGAACCGAGCTGGTCTTTATCTAGTTCAATATGATCTGGTTCAATATGATCTAGTTCAATATAGTTTAGGTGAACCGTATCGGCATCACGTATTGATTGCGGTGTTGTATCATCTTCGATGATTGCCATAGCGCCGGCATCCGCTATCATATATAGCAAGCGTTCTTCGGGAAAATCGGGATCGAGTGGTAGATAAGCTGCACCGAGTTTCAGCACGGCAAGTGCACTTAAAACCAGTTTTTCTGAGCGCTGGCAGCAAATGCCAACAATTGACTGCGCTGTTACGTCTAATTCTTTAAGCCTAGCGGCTAGTGCGGAAGACTGTCGATCTAAATCGCGGTATGTGAATTGCTGTTCACCACAGATTAGGGCTACTGCTTCGGGGTTTTGGTCGACCTGACGCATGAAACTGGTGATAAAATCTTTCGCTTCTAAGGTTTTATCTGTTTGATTGACTGTCGTGACCAG
>JANQMK010000302.1 GCA_028280085.1 Pseudomonadales bacterium | reverse complement strand
TTTTTTACTCTACTAGGCAGGGCAATAGCATCACGTTCAGAGGCAAAAAACAGCAACGGAACTAAAACCCCCGAAGAATCAGGAGACTGGAATGTCTCTCGCCATGGATTAATGGCAATGGCAGCTTTCAGATTAGTATTCATTTCGGCAGCAAACAAGGTGCCTTGGCCGCCGCGGGAATAGCCAACACTGCCAAGCTTTGTTTCATCAACCTTTTGCCAAATCGGGCTCTCTAACCGGTTGTTTTCTGCAATCAGTTTAGCAATAGCTGCGTTGTGTGCTTTTGCATAGTCGAGTGTTGGGGTAGTATACCCGTCATCTACTGTTACAACATGCGCAACAATAAACCCGTGCGTCACCAGTCTATCTGCTAGCCAAAGCAAGTCTCTTCCGTTAGCAAGTATAGGGTAGCCACTCGACAACGAAACCGCCGCAAAAAGTCTGTCCTCACAATCTACTGGATAGGATATGCGTATGAATTGATAATGTTGATCTATGAGTTCCGGTATCGCTTCGCTATCATACTGTGCGATACCACAGTTTCCATCCTTTGCTGGCAGGCTGGTAGTGTCATCAGGTAGGGGCCCACACCCTACGATACTCAATGCTAAGAGCAGTATACTCATGGCTCTGCAACGAACATTGATTGGCCTCCGCGCAGTATTAGTTAGCAAATAACTGTACTTTCTCATCTGATCTATTTCCCTATATTTTTATATTCACAAATAGACTACCGACTCATTTGCCCGAGCATGATTTGACACAATTCAGTTTCACACAATTACATTGCATCAAACCCAACGTTATTAGTAGACAACTACTGTTTATAATAATATGGTTTCGGGGCGGAGCATGCAAATAAGTAAGAGACAAAATGATTGGCACATTTTGGTGAGTGAAACATAAAACGCAGGGCTTCATCGCAACCTAGAGCTGACTAGGTCTAATGAAATCATATTATGTTGTTACATTGACGTTGAACTGGATAACAAGCAAGGAACACGAATCTAGTTAGCGTGCTTCCTTAAATTTTTTCACTAACTAATCTCGAGGACAAAGCGTGGGAGTAGCGCCAGTAAACTAGCTATTACAGTTTGATGACGAATTCAGATAGATGCCGAGCAAGATAGAATAAATTATCGACGAATCACGGTTAACCCATGTATTAATTCGCCGGCTGGTTTATATAAGTTAGGACTCACCGCTAATGGACCACATGACAATGTGAAGAGGGCTTTTGTGAAGAGGGCTTTAATGAAGCTTAATTATTAAATGTGAGATTTTTCGCTAGCAACACTCAATTGGTGAAATTGGTGACATAGATCGCTGCAAACGCCCAGTATATTTATGATATTCTTGCACGTAAAGCTTACTGGTTGTCATGCAATAGCTGACAACAGAGTCTGCTAACAACAAAGTCTGCTAAGCCGGGAGATCAAACCGATCGACTAGATAGATCGATTAAATAGATCGATTAATTGAGAATAGGTGATTAGATGTAAGATTTACATTAGCCATTCGGTTGCTCTGTTATCAATAGAAATGACTACTTATTACTCATAATCGTAGATATTATGCCAACATTATTTGTACCTGCTTTATTAACTATATATTTGTTTTAGATCTTTAACGACTGGATCCAAGCCCTAAACGACCCGTACGAGGAAGTAATCATGACTCTTTTTAAAAAGACTAAGTCTACTAAAACCTATTTGCATAAATTTAGCCTAGCGGTCACAACCAGTGCGGCACTAGCCTTGGTGGGCTTTGGTTGTGGCGGTGTTACTCCCCCACCCCCTCCTCCTCCTGATACTAAACTGTGGATAGCAGATGAACTCGGCATGCTTGGTTACGTTGATATCAATACAGGTGAGCTAGTTGTTATCGGGGATATGGGTGTTACCATTACAGATATCGCTTTCAATTCTGCAGGCGAGTTATACGGTATCTCTTTTGACGATCTCTATTTGATAAATACCGCGACGGCAGAAACTACCCTTATTGGCAACCACAGCGCGCTGTCTGAAACAAAGAACTCATTAGTTTTTGGACCTGGTGATGTACTGTATGCAGCAAGTACCAACCTATACACTATCGATACGAATACAGCCGACTCTACGCTGGTTGGTAACGGGGGCTCAACCTATGGTTCTTCTGGCGATCTAGCCTTCTTCGGTAGCAAATTGTACCTCACATCTGGCGATGGCCCCGGTATCGATAGTTTATTAGAGCTTAGTCTCGCTGACGGTTCCGCCACAGAGATCGGTGAACTGGGCTTCGATACTGCTTTCGGGTTGGCTTCCAACAAAGTCAATTTATATAGCGTTACTGGTACGGCAGTCCACCTCACTAATGTCGACACTGCCGAGACTACGTTGGTCATTGATTATGGTGGTCAGAGTTTAGGAATAGCCTATGGCACTGCATTTTCAACCGAAGCAATGCAATAGTCTCTCGCTTGTCAGTGCAGAGCAGCTAACTGAATGAGATTACAATATCATCTTTTTAGTTTTGCTCTACACTGACACTAATTGTTAACAGCCAAGGTGCTAATTGCCGGACTCAATAAACAGGCCAAATAAGCAGATACAATAAAAAATAAAAACAGGTACATTAAAAAGCACAATAAAAAGTACGGCAAACCGGCGCAATGAAATATAGCGCAACAAATTAATTGCACCATAAGCTTTTTGCGGCTTTCACTATGATGGCCTGCATAACTAATAAAAACAATGAATAAAAACAGTAGTGAGGCCTATTATTATGACGCTGATCAGATCAATTATTTCTCGCCATGTTACCCTCGCAGTCACCAGAAACAGAGTATATTCTAGGATTGCAAGTATCGTTTTAATGGCGGTTATGGGATTATCCTGCACACCGACTCCCACGCCAAATATAAGCGAACCGTTTTTCACCGGTGATCTCAGTAAGTATAGCGACTCAGCTTGGTCTTGCTTACAAAACCAAGACACCAGCCATTTTCTCTTTCATGGCTGTATCGACTGGCACTCTTCGGTACACGCACATTGGGCTGTCCTACGTTATGGCAATCATGACACTGTCACTGCAGCAGTAGATAGCGTTATCGTACGTTTGCAAAGCAACGCGCTACAACAAGAGCGCGATTATATGGCAGATCGGCCCAACTTCGAAATGCCCTATGGCCGAGCTTGGTTTTTAGCTTTAGCGATTGAATATGAACGCCGTGTTAGCGATGGTGCTGTCAGTGGCATGGCAAATGACATGGCAACATCATTACGCGACTTTCTCTCTACTAATACTATCGATCCGGCAATACGAGAATATGGTAACCATACTTGGGCATTGACACAGTTATTGCGTTTTTATCGGCACCGCGGTGACACTGAGGGTGAAGCTTGGGTCCATACTCAAGTCGATAATAATTATCTCAACTATGACCCAGCAATAAATCCCGCTATCGATCTTGACCGACCCGATTTCTTTTCAGTATGGGGCAACTGGGCCCACTTGCTAGGGCTGCGGGACCGTGAAAAACTAAAGACATGGCTCGATCAACAAGTGATTTCGAGCGAAGATCTTGCCGTGGTTGCTAATCCAAACTCGGCTCACCAGCTAGGCATGAACCCCTCGCGGGCATGGGGCCTGAGTTGGGTTGTCCAAGTCAGTGATGAGCCCAAGTTCGCCGATGCACTCACTGCACATATTGCTGCAATTGAGCAAACTCATGAAGAGGAAAAAAATGATTACTTTGCCTACGGGCATTGGGTGCCCCAATTTGCAATGTACGCTTTAACCCAACCTGGTGTGAGATAGGAAAAGAACCAAAGTGTAGGTAATACCAAAATGAGCTTTATGGTGTGTACATCAATATAGTAAAGAGCTACAAGCTAGGTTTTACCTACACGACAAAAATCGCGTCACTATTGTCGTTTTACTGAGAAATACCTATAAATGACGCCACCAACTATAAAAAAAGGTAACCAAACAACAAGAAATAGCCAAAACGAATGACTGTAACCGCCCGGTTTGTCCCCCATATAGGTGGCTACTTCATTGTCTACGCCTTGTAGTAATACCGTGATTCCAGGCCCAAAACCTTGCAACGCTGCCCACCCACTAAAAGCCAAAAGAAAAGACATGGTATATCGATGCAGCAATGTTTTCGCTTCCCGACGCAACAATTCAGCTGAACGAAATTTTAAGTAACAAAAATAAAACATACTGGCAGAAAACGTCCATATCATCCATAACGCGCCAGTCCAAGGGTTATAATTTATAAAAATAACGAAGGTCAAAGCAATGCCAAACAAACCAATCACCCAGGGAACGATTAAAGCATCTAACGTTTGTACCGATAAGCTTGCTTGCTTCGAAGTGCTAACCAGATTGCCGGCTCGGCTAATATTACTGCCGCTTTGCTTAAGCAGATAGAGGATACAGATAGCTGCGTATAAAAATGCAAAACGAGCCGGGTAAGTGGAAGGCATAGCATAGTCAACATATTTAGTATGATTGACGTCGACGTAGACACTCAAACGAACTACATCCAACACAATACCACTGATAGCAACCCAAATCATTGCTGTTACAAATTTACTACCAACAGACATGTGATACTTGCTGCCCTTTTTGGCTCGCACTGCTAACACGCCAGTAACTATAGCCATAACTGCAAATAATACATGAAAACCAATCAAACCTAAAAAAACACCGTCCGCCAGTTGGCTGCCGTAGCTAATAGGTTTATGTAGAATAGGCGTAAAAAACACAGCTTGTTGCTACTTACCAAAAATAATGAATACAATCTTGTGGAGGCTTTGCAAAATAGCATTTGACTAGCGCCACTATAACTAAGCTCAAATAACAAACTAAGCTTAAAAAACAGCTAAATTTGCTACAAATAACTAAACCAATTAAACTAAACCAATTAATAGTGGCAAACGAACTCATAATAGCCGTAAACGAAGTAACGACTGTCTTAAACAACACTTGCTAGGTTTTAATTGGTATGAAAGGTAGAAGCAAATACGAGCCAGCTATCGCCTTTTTTTACTAGATTGTATGATTGTCTCCATTCTCTAATAACTTTGTCTGATGAATCAAGCATTTCCCATGACAAAGTTACTAGGGCACCTCTGAATAATGAGGAGGTGCCCTAGCATACTATTGCGACCAATTGGTGATATATCATAGTCTTTTGTCAAAAATCTTTTATAGCCTTCGTCTGTCCAACGAGACAACTCGGACTCAAAACACACCTTGGCTGATTCGTTAGTAGGCATACTTTCAATCGTACCATCGGGTCTTAAACTGATATAAGGTTCAGTAAAAAACTTAGAAAAAACTAGCATATCTCCTTTATCAAATATCGACCCATAATGGGTAAAAAATTGCTCAGCTTGTACTAATAAACCGTCCACCCAGTTCTCCTATAAACACCAGTATGTATCAAGTGAGAAAATGCTCTTAAGCATTTCACGTCATCTACTAAAAGTCTATGCTAAATACCTTGCCGTCGGACGCGAAACATTGGAATATGTTAGCCAACCTGTCCTAAACTAAATAAAAAAACCACCGCGTCTATTTTTATTGAATAGACTATTAGGATTCTTTGACTAATCGAAGAATCTCAGATGGGTCATAGCCCCTTACTAGCTTGCCATTTATTAGCATCAGTGGTACGCCACCACCACCTAACCTTCTATGCTGCTCAC
>JANQMK010000262.1 GCA_028280085.1 Pseudomonadales bacterium | reverse complement strand
ATCTACTAAACGCGCTAGGTAATCAAGACCAAAACGCTATTAATACGTTAACTGAAGCAGGGCTCGTTGTAGACAAAACCACTTCTGGCAAAGTTTATGATCGATTTCGTCATCGAATTATGTTTCCCATCCGTAACTTAAACGGCAAAGTAGTAGCCTTTGGCGGAAGAGTATTAGGCGATGAAAAGCCTAAATACCTCAACTCGCCAGAAACAGCGGTATTTCATAAAGGAAAAGAGCTTTACGGCCTTTACGAAGCGAAACAAATACACCGGCAACTGCACCGACTTATCATTGTCGAGGGCTATATGGATGTCGTTGCACTGGCTCAGCACGGCATTACTTACGCCGCCGCTACACTCGGCACCGCCACCAATGAAGACCATCTTAAGCGTATATTTCGCTTAACCAGTGAAGTTGTCTTCTGTTTTGATGGCGATAAAGCGGGTCGGTCAGCTGCAAAACGCGCTTTAGAAACTAGCCTGCCGCAAATGCAAGACGGTCGACAAATAAAGTTCTTGTTCTTACCAGAAGCAGAAGACCCAGACAGTCTGGTCAGGTCTATTGGTAAGAATAAATTTGAACAACTTATTAAACAATCAACACCCTTGTCAGACTACTTGTTTAGCAGTATCGCTTCCGAACTAGATCTTAATACGATGGACGGGAAAGCCCGCTTATCGGCACTAGCGTTACCCCTTATCAATCAAATTCCAGACGGTGTATTCCACCAGCTTATGTTGCAAAGCCTAGCCAATAAAACAGGGCTAGAGCTGTCTTCAATAACAACCCTTGCAGCAGCGGACTCTCAGGCAACCCCTGCGCCGCCGGCGCCAGCGGCAACTGTTGAATCTCATCGAAATCAGGCGGATAACGATGATCTGGAACAGCTGCACGCGACTGCTCCAGATTTAATGCCTGGGGCAGCTTCAGCTGCTCATTTTAGTCTTAGTCGACAACCAATGAATGAGGCCGAGCAGGCGCCGAGTGAAAACTGGTTAACAACAAAGTTGCCGTTAAAGATCAACACACTAAATAAGCTTCCTCCACCGCATTCAGCAATTACTATGCTATTGCATAAGCCTCAGCTAGCACATAAATTAACCGACAATCAGCATGCCATACTGAAGGATATTGATGAGCCAGTAGTCCGCCTATTGGTAGGCATCATCAGCCTACTGCAAGTGAACGATGACAGTCACATTGGCGTCTTGCTTGGCCGCTGGAACGGCACTGATGAAGGCCGATTATTGGTTCAATTAGCAGCACTTGAAAGATTAATTCCCCACGAGGGGCTTGAACAAGAATTTTTTGCCACCATTAACGCTGTATGTATGCTATCAAAACAGCATAAAATAGCGCAACTATTAACCAAAATGAAAAGCTTATCTTTTAAGCAGTTAGGAAACCAAGAGAAAGAACAACTTAAACAACTATTAACCGATCAGTAAGTTAGCTAATTCAAATCGCGATAGGTAACACCAATGTATCCAATGGCCGCCAATGATAATGCTGAACAAATTTAACATAGCAGCTAACAGACGTCGGCAGACAACCTCTTCTTTGTCAGAATATTATTCATACAACGAATTGTGTTAGATACTTAAACCCAATATACGCTATAATGGTAAGTTTTATTTCGTCTAAAAAGGTACATTACTTGGATGTCAATGCCGAATTCTACACAGCAATCCAAACTCAAAGAGCTTATTCAAAAAGGCAAGGAACAAGGTTTTCTAACCTACGCAGAAGTCAACGACCATCTGCCCGAAGAAATATCTGATCCCGATCAAGTTGAAGATATCATTCAAATGATCAACGATCTTGGTATTCAGGTATTTGAAGTAGCCCCAGATGCTGACTCGTTACTGTTAGCAGAGGGTGAGAATAATACCGACGAGATCGCTGCGGCTGAAGCCGCCGCCGCACTAGCAGCTGTTGAAACAGAAGCAGGTCGTACCACCGATCCGGTGCGCATGTATATGCGCGAAATGGGCACGGTGGAATTGTTGACACGAGAAGGCGAAATCATTATTGCCAAACGTATCGAAGAAGGCATCCGAGAGCTAATGGCGTCTCTTGCCCACTTCCCCGGTTGCGTTGATCAAGTTCTAGATGAATACGATAAAATTGAAACAGAGGAGCGTCGCCTTCCTGATATTATTAGCGGCTTTCTCAACCCCATGGATGACACGCCGACCCCTGAAATTAAACCAAGCAATGCGGACTCTCTCAATGATGTAGCAGGTGGCACATCGGATGACTCTGACGAATCAGATGATGAAACCGATAACGGTCCCGATCCAGAGGAGGCGAAAAAACGCTTTGATGAGCTGCGTAAAGCCCACAAAAAATGCGAAGCTGCGATCACCAAACATGGACGAGAAAGCAAACAAGCTAATAAAGAGCTTGAGAAAATGGCGGAGGTATTCAAATTTTTGAAGCTAGCGCCACGTCAGTTTGACCCGCTTATTTTTCGTGTAAGAGAAACACTAAACAATTTACGGCGCCAAGAGCGCGCTATAATGGCACTCTGTGTAAGGCAGGGAAAAATGCCGCGCGCGCAATTCATTAAAGATTTTCCCAGTAATGAAACTAACGAAGTCTGGCTTGATCAATATAAAGATCAAGGCTTTGCCACCTCGCTAGCACCAATAAAAGATGAAGTTGTACGCAGCCAAAAGAGGCTACAACAAATAGAAGTTGATAGCGGGCTGGATATTGCTAGCATCAAAGAGATTAATCGACGCATGTCTATTGGTGAAGCACGCATGCGCCGCGCTAAAAAAGAAATGGTTGAAGCCAACCTACGTCTCGTCATCTCTATTGCAAAAAAATACACTAATCGCGGCTTACAGTTTCTCGACCTTATTCAAGAGGGCAATATCGGCCTAATGAAAGCGGTGGATAAATTTGAATATCGTCGCGGCTACAAGTTTTCGACTTACGCCACCTGGTGGATTAGACAAGCTATCACTCGTTCCATTGCAGACCAAGCAAGGACTATTCGTATTCCGGTACATATGATTGAAACTATTAATAAACTCAATCGCATATCGCGCCAAATGTTACAGGAAATGGGTCGCGAGCCCACGCCAGAAGAACTGGGCGAACGGATGGAAATGCCGGAAGACAAGGTTCGCAAGGTGTTAAAAATTGCCAAGGAGCCCATTTCAATGGAGACTCCCATCGGTGACGATGAGGATTCCCATCTTGGTGATTTTATCGAAGACAACACCATCGATTTGCCAGTAGACTCCGCCACGGGTGAAGGCTTAAGAGAAGCAACGAAAGAAGTACTTTCTGGCCTGACCGCAAGAGAAGCCAAAGTACTCAGAATGCGCTTCGGTATCGATATGAACACCGACCACACGCTGGAAGAAGTTGGCAAGCAATTTGACGTTACGCGTGAACGTATTCGACAAATAGAAGCGAAAGCGTTGCGCAAGCTACGCCACCCATCACGCTCAGATCACTTGCGCAGCTTTTTGGATGAGTAATAGGATTAAGGACGAAGGAGAAAAAAGTTAGCTGTTTTTTTCAGATATAACGTTTATATCTTGGATAAGATTACACATCTCGATATAATGCCATCGCGTTGTCT
>JANQMK010000205.1 GCA_028280085.1 Pseudomonadales bacterium | reverse complement strand
AGACGCCTGAGTGGCCCGGTGAATATGTTGCCGAGAAGACTTACACACCTGTTGAAGCCATGCAAATGGCGGTAGTGCGTACCTGGAAGTTGAGCGTGTTTACGCTTGAATCGGTTAAAAAGATGATTGTTGGCGCCATTTCGTCAAAAAACTTGAGTGGACCCATTACCATTGCTAAAGTGGCGAGCAATTCTGCCAAATCGGGTGTCCAAGCTTACTTAGCATTCTTGGCACTACTGAGTATTAGCTTAGGTGTACTGAACTTGCTGCCGATTCCAGTATTAGATGGCGGACACTTGTTGTACTATATTGTCGAGGTTATTAAGGGCAGTCCAGTTTCTGAACGGGTACAAGAAGCCGGATTCCAGTTAGGTTTGTTAGTAATTGTCAGTGTGATGATGTTAGCCTTTTATAACGATATCATGCGGCTATGACCAGATGTGATGAACATGCGACGAACATCCATAGAATGCGTCGGTCGAGTAAAGTCCGCGAAGCATGATTTTAGAAGCATAGCTTTGGCAGCATAGTTTTATTAGGTGAACATAGTGATTGAGGTGGCATGGTTAATGAGATCATATAGTTGTTGAGATCAAAATCGTTACTAAAATAAAAATGGTCACTAATCATGGCTATCGCTATAAATACTGAAAAAAATAGTGAAGAAATAGTAAAGAAAATAGTAAAAACGGAGTGACTCGTTAAAAGTTAAAAACAGTTACTCAATAGATATAATTGCTAGATGATCGTGCTAACACAGTTAGCGCATATTAAATGGATATTCTTAGCTTGAATATTGGGCGTTAGGTCATTGATTGGCGACCCTATTAATCATCCTGGTCAGAATGGATTTATGAAGCATAGTTTAAAATTAGTACCGTTAGTTTTTCTATTTCCCCTTCTGGCTCTCGCTGACACTTTTAAAATCACAGATATTCGTGTCAAAGGCCTGAAGCGTGTTTCCGCCGCTTCAGTGTTTGCGTCATTGCCGATTAGCGTGGGTGATCAGACCAGTAAAAAATTGGTGGCGGATAGTATCCGTAAGCTATTCAGTACCGGCTATTTTGAAAGCATTGAGTTTGGCCGTGATGGCAATGTTTTGGTTATCACCGTTGAAGAAAGACCTTCGATCAGCGAGATCGTGCTAGAAGGTAACAAAGCTATTGATTCTGAAAATTTACTGAAGGGTTTAAAAGATTCCGGTTTGGCTGAAGGCCAAGTTTTTCGCCGAGCAACTTTAGAAGGTGTACGGCTTGAGCTGCAACGGCAATATGTCAGTCAAGGTCGTTACGGCGCGACAGTTGAGACTATCGTTAAAGAGTTACCGCGTAATCGCGTTGCGGTGACTATCAATATTTCAGAGGGCTCGGTTGCCGCCATCAAACATATTAATATCGTCGGTGCATCGGTATTTCCCCAGCAAGATTTAGTTGATTTATTTGAGCTAAAGACATCGGGTAGGATGTCCTGGTTAACGGGAAATGACAAATATGCGAGAGAAAAACTATCGGGCGATTTAGAGCGTTTGAGTTCCTATTATCTCGATCGTGGCTATCTCAAGTTTAATATTGACTCGACACAAGTGTCGATTAGTCCAGACAAAGAGACTGTCTTTATCAGCATTAATGTTACCGAAGGCGAAAAGTACACCGTCGGTGAGGTTAAACTCGCCGGCGAGCTTATCGTGACTGAAGAAGAGCTGATGCGGCTAGTGTTAGTAAAAAAGGGTAGTACTTTTTCTCAAGTGTTGATGACGACAACGGCTGACTATCTTACCCAGCGATTAGGCAACGAAGGCTATACCTTTGCCAAAGTACGCGGTATTCCGGAAGTTGATGAAACGGCTAAAACTGTCGCGGTAACCTTTTATATCGAACCTAATAACCGTTCCTACGTACGCCGAATCAATTTTCGCGGCAATACCAAAACGACAGACGAAGTATTGCGACGTGAAATGCGTCAAATGGAGGGCGCGATTGCCTCAACATCTAAGATTGAGCAATCTAAAATACGTTTGTCTCGACTCGGCTTTTTTAAAGAAGTAAAAGTGGATACTCCCACTGTTGCTGGCACTAATGACCAAATAGACGTTGAATATACGGTTGAAGAACAGTCCTCGGGTAGTATTGGTGCTAGTGTGGGTTTTGCACAGGGTTCAGGCTTGGTGTTGGGGGCAAATGTTCAACAACGCAACTTTATGGGCACAGGTAAACGCATTGGCTTTGGTATCAATACGAGTGAATTCCAGGAACGCTACAGCTTCAATTATGATGATCCTTATTATACAGCCGATGGCGTTTCGCGTGGATTTAGCCTGTTTTATCGCAGCGATAACTTAGAAGAGATTAATATCTCCAGCTATCGTACCGATACCTTTGGTACCACTATCTCCTTTGGTTACCCAATATCGGAAATTGAACGGCTGGGCTTTAGCTTTGGCTATAGCGATACCAAGATTAATGTTGGTAGCCGCGCCGTGCAAGAAATTATATCCAGCCCGCGGTTTGAAACCAATCCCACGATTGAGCACTTCATGGCGTTTGATGATTACAACGCTGTGTTTGGTGATACCAGCCTTGATGAACTGTTTATTGCGGCCGGCCGAGAAGATAGGGTTGTTGGCACCAATGGTACGGTGACTCAGTATAGGGCTGACTTTGGTGCTTATCATTCGGCAATGAATACGCAATTTAATGCATCGCACCCTGGTACAGCTATAACGGATTTGACTAGCCAACAGGTCCAGGACGTACATAAACTGGTAGAAGGTAGAAATAGTGATTCTGATCCAGACAATGATGTTATCATTCCACCAGGCGCTCCTTACAACTATGCCAATGAGGAAAAGATCCAGCAATGGGATCTAGAGTCCGCTTTACGTGACTTGAGAGGTGCTGATGGCCAGCTGTTATTAACAGAGGAACAATTAAGCAAGTCACCAGACGGTTTTTTAGATATATATGGCGATCGTTTCAAGAACTTTACCATTACCACCACGTGGAGCCAATCTACGCTTAATCGGGGGCGCTTGGCTACGCGCGGCGCTCAACAAAGTGTTTCGTTGGAGTTAGCCATACCTGGTAGTGATCTGGAGTATTTTAAATTAATTTACCGCGGACAGTATTTTAAACCGCTGACGAAAAGCTTGACCCTACGGTTGAGAACGCGGCTCGGCTATGGTGATGGCTATGGCGAACTGGATGTGTTACCGTTTTACGAGCACTTTTTTTCAGGTGGATTTGGCTCAGTCAGAGGGTATAAACGCAATACCTTGGGGCCACGCAGTACACCGGCAAATTTGTATATTGGCGAATTGGAATGTATTATAGGTGACCAAACTACCGATGCCCAAATTGTTAATGCAGCCGCTAATTGTCGACCTAATGCGGACGGCGAGTTAGCAGAGCGGGAAAGTTTTTATTTACTGGGCCGGGATAATAAATTGTTGACGACTGTGGATGATGATGACGATCCTTTTGGCGGTGATGTGTTAATCGAAGGTAGTGCGGAAATTATCTTTCCATTGCCTTTTGTCAAAGACCAGCGTTCTATGCAGTCAGCCTTTTTTATTGATGCCGGCAATGCTTTTAGTCGAAATTGTTCAGACACTCAGATCAATTGCTTTGAACCTGATTTGGATGAATTACGTTATTCCGTGGGGGTTGGACTGACCTGGATTACAGGCTTTGGCCCTTTAACCTTTAGTTTAGCGAAAGCACTTAATGACAGCGCAGAAGACGATACGGAAGTGTTTCAATTCTCACTAGGGCAAGGGTTCTAGTTCACAAAGGTATTAAGTCAACGGCTGTGAGAAGATAGCTGAAGATAACTAAGACATCGGGCCAAAGTACTATGCTAGCCAGTATAAATTAAATCATGGGTTATTAGTTAATAATACGGAGATGATAAAGTGAATATATTTTTTAGAACATTTGCGGTGGTTATGCTGATGATGTCGTCGTCGATCAGTTATGCCAGTGGGAAAATTGCTGTAGTTGATATTCAGCAGGCTATTGTCAGTACGGACAGAGCTAAATCTTTAATCAAAAAACTTGAAGCTGAGCCGGACTATGCTGATGCCAAGAAACAAGTAGGTGCGCTACAAAAGTCGTTAGAAGAACTGGTGGAAAATGCAAAGCGTGATAGTGCTACGTGGACTGCAGAACAGCGCGAGGCGGCGGCAAAGAAAGTCGGCAATAAAAAAGCAGATTTGGAGCATCTGGTGCGCAAAGTGCAAGCGCAGAATAAACAACTGATTCAAAGTATGATGAATACCATGGGGCCCGATATCCAAGCGGCGTTACAGGATATTGTAAAAAAAGAAGATATTACCTTATTACTTGAAAAACAGTTTGTAATGCACGTTGATGCAACGTTTGATATTACTTCGCAATTGACGGCAAAGCTCAATAGCGTAAAAAAATGATTCAGTCTTCTATAACGAAACCTCTATCAACGAAAATAAGTGAGTAGGCATAGAGTTCAATGGGATGACAAAAGGCTGTGAAAAAAACCGTAGCAGAAATTGCACAGTTTATAGGAGCCGAGCTGGATGGTGATGGTGCTATTGAGCTGACGGGTATTGCGACATTAGCAACGGCACGGCCAGGGCAACTCAGTTTTTTAGCGAACTCAGCTTACGTAAAGTATCTCTCAACAACCCAGGCCAGTGCCGTGATACTGAGCAATGAGCATGTTGCCCATTGCCCCACCGCCAGTCTGATTTTAGGTAACCCCTACTTAGGATATGCGAAAGTTACCGCGCTATTTGATGCGGTGCCAAATGGGGCGCCTGGCGTTGATCCTTCCGCAACCATTGACCCGCGTGCTAGCGTAGACCCTTCGGCGTCGATTGGTCCCAACGCTGTGGTTCAAGCAGGTGCTGTTATCCATAAACATGTTCAGATTGGCGCGGGTTGTGTTATCGGGCACGATTCTGTCATTGGCCAAGGTAGTCGTCTTTATCCTTCGGTAGTCATTTATCACGGCGTGGAATTGGGTAAAAATGTTGTTATCCATAGCGGTGCTGTTATTGGTTCGGACGGCTTTGGTAACGCAAAATCAGGCGATAAATGGATAAAGATACACCAGCTTGGAGGTGTGATTATCGGGGATGAGGTTGAAATTGGTGCCTGTACAACCATAGATAGGGGGGCATTAGATAATACCCGTTTAGCCAATGGTGTAAAAATCGATAAT
>JANQMK010000193.1 GCA_028280085.1 Pseudomonadales bacterium | reverse complement strand
TTTATTAGTCGTTATATGATGGTTCCAAGCCATGTCTAAGGTGTGCTGGAGCTGCTCGCTTACTTTCGGTTTTAGTAGCAGTTAGCGGAAGCAAATTGTGAATTGAAGATAACCGATAGAGAGAAGAAAAGAGATAGCAGGCTAGCATTATTAGTTTATAAACTGTCGTTGTGGCTGCTGGGCATGTGAATATGTGATACGACTCAGGTAAAGATATGACGCAGGTAAAACTCAGGTAAAGTTAAAATAGTAGCGCGGATAATTCGAATCTATCGATGCCCCGCGGCTCTACTTGGCTAATCCTGCGAAACCATGGCAACTGAGCGGTGTGACTGAACATAAAAGGGAATTTAATTTTTATGGGTGAGTTAGCAAAAGAAATCCTACCCGTTAATATCGAAGACGAATTAAAACAATCCTATCTTGATTATGCTATGAGCGTTATTGTCGGGCGAGCTTTGCCTGATGTGCGCGATGGTTTGAAACCCGTACACCGCCGCGTTCTTTTTGCAATGAGCGTACTGAATAACGATTGGAATAAACCCTATAAAAAATCTGCGCGTGTTGTCGGTGATGTTATTGGTAAATATCATCCCCATGGCGATTCGGCAGTGTACGATACGATTGTGCGTATGGCTCAGCCTTTTTCGTTACGTTACATGTTGGTAGATGGTCAGGGTAATTTTGGTTCTATTGATGGTGATTCTGCCGCGGCTATGCGTTATACCGAAATTCGCATGCAAAAGTTGGCACATGATCTACTAGCTGACTTGGATAAGCAAACGGTAGATTATGCTCCTAACTATGATGGCACTGAATTAATACCGGAAGTTTTGCCGACAAAGGTCCCCAATCTTTTAATAAATGGCTCTTCAGGTATTGCCGTTGGCATGGCAACTAATATCCCGCCTCACAATATCAATGAGGTTATTACCGCTTGCTTGGCAATGATTGACAACCCAGACATTGATATCGCCGGCTTAATGGAGTGTATCCCTGGGCCTGATTTCCCTACCGGCGCAACTATTAATGGCCGTGCCGGTATTGTGCAAGCCTATAATACTGGCCGTGGCAGGATTTATTTGCGGGCCAAAGCAGAAATAGAGGTAAACGAAAAAACCAGTCGCGAAACTATCATCGTTACTGAAATTCCTTATATGTTAAATAAGGCTAAGTTAATAGAGAAAATTGCGGAACTGGTTAAGGATAAAAAAATCGAAGGTATTTCGGAACTGCGAGATGAATCGGATAAGGATGGTATGCGCATTGTGATCGAGCTGCGTCGGGGTGAAGTAGGCGATGTCGTGCTCAATAATCTATATGCTCAAACACAGCTAGAAAGTGTATTCGGGATCAATATGGTGGCTTTAGTTGATGGACAACCAAAGCTACTCAATCTGAAGGATTTGATTTCGGCTTTTATCCGTCATCGGCGTGAGGTGGTTACGCGTAGGACTGTTTATCTACTGCGCAAAGCGCGTGAGCGCGGCCATTTACTTGAAGGGTTGGCAATAGCATTAGCCAATATAGATCCCGTGATTGCTCTGATAAAAGCTTCAGCTTCCACTGCTGAAGCAAAAGAGAAGCTCGTCGCTCGTGAATGGGATGCTAGTGATGTCATTCCAATGCTTGAAAAGGCCGGTGAAACAGCCTGTCGCCCTGATGATCTGCCGGAACAGTACGGGCTCAAGGGCTCTTTCTACCGTTTGTCTCCCGAGCAGGCGCAGCAAATTCTTGATATGCGTTTGCAGAAGCTGACGGGTTTAGAGCACGAAAAGCTAATTAATGAATATCGCGAGAAAATTGAACAAATTGGTGAATATCTCGAGATTTTAGCTAGCTCGCAACGGTTGATGGAAGTGATTCGCGGTGAGTTGGAGGAAGTAAAAGAAAACTACGGTGATAAACGTCGCACCGAAATTACCGCTTCAAAGCGTGATTTGACGGTAGAAGATTTAATTACTGAAGAAGATCGGGTCGTCACCATTTCCCATACTGGCTATGCCAAAACCCAACCGCTAACCGATTATCAAGCACAACGCCGGGGTGGAATGGGTAAGTCGGCGACTTCAGTCAAAGATGAAGATTTTATTGAACACCTGTTAATTGCTAGTACGCACGATACAATTCTTTGTTTTACGGATTTAGGCAAGGTTTATTGGTTGAAGGTGTTTCATATTCCGGTTGCAGGACGGTCATCTAAAGGACGGCCTATGGTTAATATATTGCCGTTAGATGAAAGGGAACGCATTACTTCAATTTTACCCGTTACGTCCTACGATGAAGACCATTTTGTTTTCATGGCAACGTCTAATGGCACAGTGAAGAAAACAGAGTTAACTAATTTTTCTCGTCCTCGGAGCGTTGGTTTGCGGGCCATTGAGCTAGAAGAGGACGACCATTTAGTTGGTACAGCCATTACGGATGGCCAAAGCGATATCATGCTGTTCAATACCAGCGGTAAGGCTATTAGGTTTAATGAGAATGACGTTAGATCCATGGGAAGAACTGCGCGTGGCGTGAGAGGGATCAAGCTGCCAGAAGGTCAACGCGTTATTTCACTGATCATCCCACAAGTTAACGGCATGGTGTTGACTGTGAGTGAAAATGGTTATGGCAAGCGCACAGAGATTGATGAATTTCCTGTGTATGGCCGTGGTGGCCAGGGTGTTATTTGTATGCAAACCAGTGATCGTAATGGCCGAGTGGTTGGTGCTGTTCAGGTTTTCGCGGGTGATGAATTAATGCTTATTAGCGATCAGGGCACCTTGGTGCGAACACGTACTGATGAGATTTCTGTGCTTGGTCGTAATACTCAAGGCGTTAGGGTTATTCGCTTAAAAGAAGGGGAGCATCTTGTTGGCGTTGAGCGTGTCGCTGAGACTGATGATGAAGGCGAGCCTGGTGGTGATAGTGATTCTCCGGTACAAGATGATTCCCCAATACAGTCTGATTCTCAAGCACAAGATGATGCTAATAACGATACGCCAGACTAGTGTTAACAGACATGACCTTTAGAAGATGGTAGTGGTTCTTCACTGCTGTGCCGGCCTTGAGTCTGAGGTTAAATACAGTTTAAATGTGCATTGAGTGTAGTTTAAATAAATAAAGGTTAAGTTAAATAAATAGATTTAGTTTTTATTAAAGAGATGGTGGAGAGTATTCATGGCGAGAATTTTTAATTTTTGTGCAGGGCCAGCAGCGTTACCTGAAGCCGTTTTGCAAAAAGCGCAAGCAGAGTTATTAGATTGGCGTGGCAAGGGATTATCCGTTATGGAAATGAGCCACCGCAGTGCTGAAATGGTTTCAATCGCTGAACAAGCTGAAGCGGACTTACGTGAATTATTAGCGATCCCCAATAATTATAAGGTGCTGTTCCTACAAGGCGGAGCAAGTAGTCAATTTTCTGCTATTCCACTTAATTTGTTAGGTGACAAGACTACGGCAGATTATATTAATACTGGGCAGTGGTCTAAGAAAGCCATTGCAGAAGCGAAACGCTATTGTGATGTCAATTTAGTTGGTACGGCAGAAGATACAAATTTTTCTACCATACCTGCTGTTGATGGCTGGTCTGTTAATAGCGAAGCGGCTTATTTTCACTATACCGCTAATGAAACTATTGGTGGCGTGGAGTTTCACGATATTCCAGCAGTTGGTGATGTACCGTTAGTCTCGGACATGTCGTCGACCATACTCTCACGGCCAGTCGATGTGAGTAAGTTTGGTTTAATTTACGCTGGTGCACAAAAGAATATTGGACCAGCTGGGCTTACTATTGTGATTGTAAGAGATGATTTACTTGGCTTGGCCCGAGATGTGACTCCCACCATGTTAAATTATCAAGTCCAGGCGGATAACGGCTCCATGTATAATACGCCTCCGACCTATGCCTGGTACTTGGCTGGGCTTGTATTTGAGTGGATTAAGGAGCAAGGCGGGTTGTCTGCTATGGCAGAAATAAACCAGCGTAAAGCTGCAAAACTATATAGTTTTATTGACGCTAGCGCATTCTATGCTAACCCGGTTGAAGAAGTCAGTCGTTCTTGGATGAATATACCATTTACATTGGCAAACAGTGAGTTGGATAAACAGTTTCTCAAAGAGGCTGATGAGAGTGGTTTATTAAATCTTAAAGGACATCGTTCTGTTGGTGGTATGCGAGCAAGTATATACAATGCTGTCGGCGAAGATGCCGTGGATGCTTTGATCGATTTTATGCAGGATTTCGAAAAACGCAACGGATAACTAATGTCTGAAAATAATAACACGGAAGAAAAATCACTCGGTGAACTGCGTGACGATATAGATCACGTTGATGTGGATATACTGAGGCTAATTAGTCGGCGCGCTGAGTTGGCTCAACTTGTTGCGCGGGTAAAAAAGGAAGATGCTACTCATCCAGAGGATGTCACCTATTATCGCCCTGAAAGGGAAGCGCAAGTGTTGCGTCAGATAATGTCTGCCAATCGCGGGCCGTTAGATGACGAAACGATGGCTCGTCTTTTCCGTGAGATTATGTCGGCTTGTTTGGCGTTAGAAAAACCAGTGAGTGTAGCCTACCTTGGTCCTGAAGGTACCTTTACTCAGGCAGCCGTCATAAAACATTTTGGTCATGGCGCCATTTGTTCTCCTATGTCTGCCATTGATGAAGTTTTTCGCGAAGTGGCCGCTGGCGCAGTTAACTTTGGTGTTGTGCCAGTGGAAAATTCTACTGAGGGCGTTGTTAATCATACGCTCGATAATTTTATTGAGAACAATGTCTACATAAGCGGCGAGGTTGAACTACGTATTCACCATCATCTTATGGTCTCCGAGCATACAAAGGTTGATAGTATTAGCCGGATTTACTCTCATGCTCAATCATTAGCGCAATGCCGTAAATGGATTGATGCTCACTATCCTAACATTGAAAAAATTGCTGTTAGTAGTAATTCAGAAGCGGCTAAGCGTATCAAGGGCGAATGGAATTCAGCTGCGATAGCCGGCGATATGGCAGCTGAAATATATGAGTTACAAAAAATTTCGGAAAATATTGAAGATAGGCCTGATAATTCAACTCGATTTTTGATTATTGGCAATGACCAGGTGCCTAAAAGTGGTGACGAT
>JANQMK010000179.1 GCA_028280085.1 Pseudomonadales bacterium | reverse complement strand
GTTTTTAGTGATTTAGATTTTAATCGCGTAGTTTTTGCAAACTGGCCGTAATGCTGCGCTTCAATACGGCCAGTTTGCAAAAACTACGCGATTAAAATCTAAATCACTAAAAACCAAGCCACTAAAGACTATATGACTAAAAAATAAGTGATCAAGCAAAACTAATTGATTTACATCTGATTAATGCTACAACGTTGAGCTTTCTGATGAGCTGTGCATGCCCAATAGCATCTTGATTTCTAATTGCAGTCTTTCAAGAGTTTGATTGTCAATAGATAACGATATCCCCTTTTGCGGATGTAGTTGAAATCGTTGTGCTTTATAGTTGGCATCTGGATGAGGCTTGCTGTTTAGGAAGGCTTCTATGTCTCGGTGGGATAGATCACTGCACAAGCCGTCTGTCATCAATAATAATTGATCGTCAGCACCTTTCTGGATGTGTATGTCGAGTTTATTGGCTGACAGAGATGATGGTTCGTCACCCATAGTTGGCATTGCAGGTTTTGGCTTGTCAGACGATTGGGCCCAGAGTGGAAAGAACTCTTGGTGCCACTCACTTCTTTCCTTTTGGTGAAATGCGATAAGCTCATCGTAACACGCATAGTCAATTAATAACTGCTCATGATGGACGTCTGAGCGCAAATTCGGCCACACAAAGTCACGATGGGTAAATAACCTATCGCCCTTATATTCTAAATAAAATGTTCGATAATAATCATCTTTGCCCTGCACTGGAGTCTCATAAGGTGTATCCATGTTTTCTTCACGGATACACACTGTGTCGCCTGAATCTGATAGCCAAACACTGCGACTAACATCTCTTATACTATTTTTATGGTCATGGATCATAAGTAGTTCGGCTATTAAAGACGCGAGTTCAGAACGTTTTATAACTCGTTTATCAGCTGATAACGATTGTCTGTTTTGATTGCGCTTTTTCACGTGAATAAACGCTCGGCGAAGTTTGGCGTGGAGGTCTTTTTCGATATATTCTATTTCGGAGAGCGAGAGTAACAACTGATTTAACTCGCCGACAGAAAGGTTCATGAGTTTTGTATCTAAAGAAAAATTGTCCCGTTGTTCTAACGTTGAAACAATTTTAGATAAGGTATTTGTGTGCTGGTCGATTACTCGTTTTAGTGAACCAATATCTTCTACCATGGCTGAAGTCCTTGATTGGAGTATAAAAGGCAATTTGCAACAGCTACTGAGAAGGCATTAACTTAAACATACGCCTTAGCGCTTAACAAAACAAGGTTAAGTTATACTTAATTCGGCTAATACTGAATTAATGGTTCACATGGCATAATGTATAACCTGCCAAACCATTAATTCTCTCGATACAAGGAGTTTTTGTGCAATTATGTGCTTGGGCCGATCTTACAGATAACCCTGTAAATATACCTATATATCATGCGTAGACTCAGTATACTTACTGGTTGAAGGGAATTTATATAATAGAAGAAGCTGTTCTATAAATGCAATGGCGATAGTACACAAATTTTTTTGTTAACACGTGACGAAAAACTATTACCACTTTAGTTGTAATGTAATATTTATAAAGCAAAACGCTACTTCAATGCGGTTCGCCAAACGACGTTAACGAAGGATCCCATTATGATTAACAGTGCACCTATAATGGTAAGCAAACTGGGAACTTCCCCAAAAACTAGCACGCCCAAAATCGCTGCAAAAACAACCTGCAAATAAGAAAAACTTGTTGCGCGACTTGCGGTTTCAGTTTGCATACCTTTGGTTAATGCGACTTGACCAATTTGGGTAAAGATTCCGACTCCAATGAGGTAAAGCCAGGTTATCCCCTCTGGTACGACAAAGCTATTCCATATAAAGGGTAAGGTTGCTGGTAGCGAGACCATCGGAAAGTAAAATACAATAACTGCGGGATGTTCGGTTTCGCTAAGTTTTTTTACCAGTACATAGGCGCAACCGCTACCAAAAGCACCGGCGATTGCCGCCAATATACCTAATTTATCAAAGGCAGCACTGCCTCGGATAAACAGCGCATCGGGTTGGACAATACAAAGCAGGCCAAGAAAGCTTATGGCAATACATGCAAGGGTGCCCCGAGTAATATGTTCGTTTAAAAAAACAATAGCAATCAGTGCAGTAAACATCGGATGTAAATACTGTAGTACGGTAGCTTCAGCAAAGGGTAACCGTGTCAGCGCATAATATACGCAAGTAAGAGCCGCGAAACCGATTATACCTCTTGCCAGCAATAACCCTCTTCTGTGTCCCAACAAGGGGATACCTAAGCGTCGCACTGCAAGATAGCTTAACACCACAGAAATCAATGATCTGGCCGCCACAATCTCTAACACCGGAATGCCTGCTTGTCCGGCAGCTTTAACGAACATACCCATGATACTAAACCCGATTGCACTCAATATCATAAAACGCGCACCAACGGGTACATGATTGATCAACGAAATAATAATATCCTCAATGTACTCAGCCAATATGTAGGCTTTTAAGCAGTTTATTTAGATGACATGATAGTGGTAAAAATATTATATCTGATACAATCATGTACTGATAGGCTGCAATCATAAGGTATTTTCTACCAGCTGCGATGAAACGTCTGTTTGGGGACTAGGTTAATTCACCATGCTAAGGTTGAGTCACTGGTGGTTAAGATCGCTGAGGTTAAGAAACCGTTGTTAAGAGGCTGTTTTAAGAGGCTATTGTTAAAAGACTGTTGTTAAGACCATGGTTAATAAAATACGGTTAAAAAAATATGGCTATGTCGCTATTTTGCAAACTACTATTGTAAGGAAGCATGTGGAAGCTTCTAAAGGAAACACTAGCAACTTAAAGAGTGATTAAACAAAATTATTCAATGCAATGCAGAAAGCAAGTGCGACAATTAAGTTCCATTCTTTCACTTGCATTTCGTCTTCGTCTATACTGTCTTTGTCCACACTACAGCAAGTACAATATGGTGTGGCCATGGTTGCATTAAAGCAAGCATTCCAGGAGCGAGAATTCCAAGAGTAAGGGTTCCAGACTATCAACTTACAATCTGTTAATTGAGCTGTATAAAATGAAATCAAAGCCAAGTCTTCCAGCTCCTATATTTGATAACCTCGACCGACTTTCTAATCCATTTAAGATTCGAGATTTTAGCGTGGGTCACTTCTTTGCAGGTAAAACTGCATTAACTGCAAGCCAAACCGATTATGAATATGCCTGGAAATTTCTCTATAGTTACAATGGCAGTACTGCCACCTTTAATGCCTATCGACGTGAAATAGAACGACTTTTGCAATGGGCCTGGTTAATCGAGCAAAAAGCGGCGGTTGACCTAAAACGTGAAAATATCGAAGCGTTTGTTCATTTCTGTCAAAAGCCGCCTATGACTTGGATTGGTACCAAAAATGTATCGCGGTTTAAGTTAAAACAGGGTGAACGTGTACAAAATCCGGAGTGGCGTCCGTTTGTTTCCCATATTACTAAATCTGACAACAAAAAAGGTATTGAACCTGATAAGAAAAGCTTCAAGCTTTCTGAAGCTGCTACAAAGGCAACGTTTGCCGTATTGTCATCGTTTTACAATTTTCTAGTGCAAGAAGATATTGTTGAATCAAATCCCGTGTTACTGATCCGACAAAAAAGTAAATTTATTCGAAAGCAACAACACCAAGCGCCAGTTCGCCGTATCAGTAATTTGCAATGGGAGTGTGTGATTGAGACGGCTGAACGCTTGGCAAAAACAAAGCCTGAAGTTCATGAACGTACATTGTTTATTATGAACTGCCTGTTTGCAATGTATCTGCGTGTTTCCGAGCTAGTTGAAGATGAGCGCTCCAGCCCAGCAATGGGCGATTTTCAAAAGGACCAAGATGGCAACTGGTGGTTTCATGTGACGGGTAAAGGCAATAAAAGCCGTATTGTCACCGTTTCTGACGCTATGTTGAAAGCACTTAAACGGTATCGTATCTACCGCGGATTGTCAGCATTA
>JANQMK010000310.1 GCA_028280085.1 Pseudomonadales bacterium | reverse complement strand
GCTTTTTCAGAAAAGAAATAGTAAAGGTTAACGGTTTCATCTGTATCTCTTACAATATTTTTGCTACCTTCCGATAGGCTATATAGGTCGTTATCAGTAAGATCGATACGAAAGCCGCCCCCCAAACTATTGATGATCGCCGTCGCCAATAACAATATACCGGCAATTATAATAAGTCCGACGCCTGAATATAATGTTCTGCTATTCACTACTGTTGCTCCTCAGCTTTGTTCTTTATTGGTCTGCCTTCTTAAGTTCAATAACAACTACCGTAGCCAACAACCAACAACCGATAAAGACAATGAAATAGAGTATATCGCGCAAATCAAGCACACCTTTACTAATGGCACTGTAATGGGTCAAGAAGCTAAGTGAAGCGATTGTATCCACTACGCGTTGCGGTACAAAACTTGGCACGCTATCAAGCACCATGGGAAACCCAGCGGCAATAAATAGAAAGCAAACCGTCACAGTCATAATAAATGCAATGACTTGATTTTTGGTAGCTGCAGACATACAAGAACCAACTGCCATAAAACCGCCTGCCATTAACCAACTACCAACATAGGTAGCGACAATAACCCCATTATCGGGGGTTCCCAAATAGTTAACCGTAATCCAGATAGGAAAAGTTAAACTGAGCGCGATGCCTATAAAAGCCCATGCTGCTAAAAATTTTCCAACCACCGCATCCACTAATGTAATAGGCAATGTCATCAACAATTCAATAGTTCCCGATTTACGTTCTTCTGCCCACAGGCGCATCGCAATCGCGGGTACTAAAAAAAGATACAACCAAGGGTGGTAAGTAAAAAATGGTTGTAAATCCGCCTGATTACGCTCATAAAAACTGCCAAAGTCAAAGGTAAAGAAACCACTCAACATTAAAAAAATAACAATGAACACATAGGCCAAAGGGGTAGCAAAATAGCTCGCGAGCTCACGCTTGAAAATAATAGCGACTCTTTCCAACCTTAAATCCCTCCTGTTACTTTTCTAAAAACATCATCAAGCCGGCCTTTTTCAACCGATAACAACTTAACTGCCCACTCTTGTTGCTGAACTAAGCTATTCACCTGGGTAAATATCTCTTTTTGATCTTTTGGAAAAATAACAATGTTACTGTCTTCGTCAATCTCAATACCGTCGACAAACTCTTGCTGCTTAATCACCTCTGCAGCAGCTTTATTGTCATCCACAGATAATATAACTGCCCGATGATAACGAGACTCCGCTTCAAGATCAGTCGGTTTGCCATCACGCACTAACTTACCATCTGCTATGATGATTGCACGTGAACATACCGCACTAACTTCTTCTAAAATATGGGTCGATACCACGACAATTTTTTCTTTAGACAAATTTTTTATTAATTGTCTGACTTGATATTTTTGATTAGGATCTAAACCATCTGTTGGTTCATCCAATATCAACACTTTGGGATCATGAATTATCGCTTGCGCCAAACCGACACGGCGTTTAAAACCTTTTGATAAAGTATCAATTTGCTGGTAAACCACTTTATCTAATTCGATCTGCTCGACCACGGTATCGATAGCTTGGTCGCGACTATTGCCTTGCAACCCCCTCACATCGGCAATAAATTTTAGAAACTGTAGCACAGTCATGTCACCATAAGATGGCGCACCCTCAGGCAGATAGCCAATCATCTTTTTAGCCGCAATGCCTTGAGTTTCAATATCGTGACCACAGACGGATACAGTGCCCGACGTTGGCAACAAAAAGCCGGTGATCATTTTCATCGTGGTAGATTTACCGGCACCATTAGGCCCTAAAAAACCCAATATCTCGCCAGCTTCCACCGCAAAAGAGAGATCGTTAACCGCAGTAAATTCGCCGAATTTTTTTGTCAAATTTTTAACATCAATCATAGTCGTACTAAATGCCAGTTTTACTGAACGATAGTTTTATTATCTCAGTTTTATTGAGTCACTGTGTTATTGCATAAACGTTACTGCATAAACCACACGCAAGTTTATTGGTTACAGAACTTTTGTCAAACCCTGCTAGGCTCTATCCACTGATTCAAATCGCAACAGTCACGACTTATTGCGCATGCTTAGTCATGCAGTCAGCCCATGGCTTCAAACACATAAAAAAACGACTAGACTATAGGTGGGGCTAGGTTAATTTGCAAGGCTTCATCCTAGTGTGATTTAACAAACAGCTCGTCGATATTAACCATTGCAAAACAACAAAGAACGTAAAATAAAAAGACTGAAGACAACAAAACCAATAGATGCCGTTAGGTTAATAGAATGGCGTCTATCGTATGCAAGATGATTAAATTATAAATATAAAAGAATAAACTCAGCAATAAGGCCAGAGGGCATGCAGGCTATACCGCATTTGCAACCTCTTCAGTTTGACCATAGCGACTGAGCCATATGGTTTGTTTATTAACCAAAGAAATCACTTTAATCATTAGCTCAGGCGTGACTCGCATGGCAGCTAGCTTCTGAAACGCCGGCACTGACTGCAGCTTAGGTAAACACTTGGTCATGCCCTGAGAAATACGGTTATGTAAAGTAGCTACTATGACTAAATCACAATAATCTGCCGATTGGTTACCTTCCTTGTGTCGAGCTATTGAATGACTGCTAACGTCGACCAAGCGCTCACTAATACCATAGTGGCTCAATACCAGCTCTCCAACTGGACCAGCCATAGTCTCAATAAAGGCATCAACACTTTCGCTGGTATTGAAATAACTGGCGTACTTTTCAAAATAAGGCAATAAGGAAAGCGTGCCAATAAGATGCATTGATCCAGCCAGCCGACCAACGGGCTCATCAAAACCAGGAATAACCTTAGCCATAAGACCTACAATAGAAGAGACTCTGACGCTATCATGCCAAGCGCCCGCCAACAGCTCGTTGAGATAAGCATTATTTGAATGAAACGCGTCGCGCGTAACATAACAATGAATTAGTTGTTTTGCAGTATTTGGTCCTAGTCTGGCAATGCCATCTAACAGTGTTTCACAGGGTCCTGCAGCTCGATAAATGGAACTATTAGCAGCCTTCATCAACTTGGTGACGGTCGCCGGGTCACGGTACGCGATATCGGCAATGTCTTCTATACTAGCACTGTCATCAACATGCAGCATTTCGAGTATTTGGTTATTGACACCTGGATAGTTAGGTAACACAAATGTGTTAACCTTGAGGTCATGAACAATGGCAGCCATTACAGTCTGGTTTATTTCTGACTCACTATTTTGTAAACCGTCTGCATCAAGAATTTCGTCAACGCTATAAGCCGTACTAATATTTTGTATATCCATACTACCCGCGTGAAGCGCAGCTAACACATCACGATGGACTGTAAATAGCACAGAGGGTACCTTGCTAACAGCAGCATAACGACGAGGCCTTAAGCGAGCAACTGGATGTTTAGCTACCAATTCCCCCGCCTTCACATTTTTAACCAAACCGTCCGCTGCTTTTAACTCAAGCTCTCCATCAAGGAGATAATACTCGCGATCATCTTCGTCACCACATTGAAATAATTGCTCATTAGCTGCGACTTTTTTTATTTCAACTGAGCAAGCAATCATCCAAAGTTGATCATCATCAACAAGATGGAAAGGATGAAAATTCTTTAGCTCGTGGATCTCTAATTTCTTATACATTACCAGCGGATATCCATACATCGTTGTTATTTTTGACCTAATCGAAGCCGGTCAGAAATAGGTTTAGTTACTGTTACTTTAGTTATAGATACTATTACTTATACTTAACTATTTTTACCATCATGCCTTACTATCATGCGATGTCCCTAAACTATTCATTCAAATATCCAAGCTTAAGGCATCGGATATTGAGGTAATTCCATATTCTTACTTACACTGCAACTTTATTCAATTTTTTAACGCATAAGTTAAGTATATGAGTTAGAGGGACCAACTATCCGGAGCTCACCAAAACCTGCATGGTCAAAACCCCAAAAGCTACTTGTCAGGACAAGCTGTCACAACAACAGGCAAGCTGTATAAACTATTCCATTCATATCACTCGGCTAGCGGCATTGATTCAATACCGTTAAGCTATAACCTAAGCGTAACATATAACTGATTAATTTGTAACCAATCAAAACAAATTGGGTTCGCCAACTAAGTTATTTTGCTAGGATTTTATCTGGTCGTGGCAAGCTTAGCAGAGCCTATCTTATTAATATAATTATGCTTTTTCTGCCAACAGAAAGTGGCTTACTACTGTCGTCAAAAGACTGTTACCCTCTTCCGCTATGCCAAGCACATATCTGAACAGCGTTTGGTCTATGGATGGTCGCTAACTACCTTTAGGTACCGATTGTTACTATGTTACCCAGTAAACTATGTACCCAGTAAACAAAACACCTAGTAAACAATGTACTTAGTAAGCTATCGAGCGACAACGACGAAGAATAAAACTACCACCCTGGTCTAGTTGTTGCTCTATGTAATGCAAATTCTTTTCTAACCCATCAAGATAAGGGTTTTCGCCACCAAAATGGTATGTCGCATAATCATACACACCGTCAAATAACCGATCTAAGCGATCTTGCCGTGTAATGCGCATAAAGTCCGGCGTGCCATAAAGCAATTGTTCTGCATTAGTATAGTACTCACCGTCGACTGGAATAGCTGCACCCAACTCACTGACCTTAACTTTATTGACTTTACCTATTTTAAACTCAACAAAAAGATCATCGCGACATTTCTCTAAGTAGGCACGAGCGGACATTTGGGCTATTAAGTCAGCGGTGCCAAGTAGACAGCCAAGCAAATGATCCTGTCTATCATCCAGTCGCGAATCGACTTCATAGCCTGTATAGTGCACTAGGTCTTGAGCCAATCTGACTTTATCTTGCATACCATACCTTGGCAAATACTCTGCTAGGAATTGTGCGCTGCGGGAAACATGGGTTTTAGTGTATTCAGCACCATGCTTATACTGGGTATCACGACTACAACGAATATAGCCAGAGTCGTGAAATAAGGCCACCACCAAGCCAAGAACCGCACGTTGATAACCTAGGGGCGAATGAGTTTCAGCACGTTCGTAACCATCAACTAAACGGGCCATGGCGAGCGCTACATCCATAACATGGCAAATGTCATGATACTGAGTATCACAGGCATAGTAGCCGGGAACCCTACCGGTATAAAGGTCGATAATATCGTTAAAGACGCTGTGAAATAACCCAGCTATGCCATCTGCCCCGCATTCACCAACCCGTTCGCTATCGAAATCCAGCTGCGCATAAAGCCGCTGAAATATAACGGTAATTTCGGCGCATACGACTAGTGGGTCAGCCAAATTGATTTTGCCTGTGATATCTAACGACTGTCGCTGTACGCTTCTCACTACACTAGCCACTTAGTTTTCACTCTCTACTAAATATCACGCCCTTGAGGTGGTCTCACCAAATTTGGTTCCCACTTAAAGGATCATTATTAATATAAAGGTACTTTATGTTACAAAAATGTGCTTATTAATAGGACACGATTATATATGAGCATATACTAGCCAACATTAGTCCAACGCCAATTATGCTACCCAATTAACACAATAAATTTAGATTTGAGATGCAACGCACAGGTCATCAAACTGTTAGCTTTAGTACCACGCGACAATACCAATGAGTCACCTACAAGGCACCCTCTGACAGCCATTTACCATGCCTATATACTGATCTAACACTGTTTTCGGCACGCAGAGAAATCCATTACATTCTGCAAGACTTGGCTTAAAATGCGATGCAGTAGCAGGTGACATTTACCACGCTCTCATCGTCAATCTCGTTCACTGGTTAAATTTATGAACAACGGTGTGATCTATTACTTAGTAGTCCTAGTGCTATATTCAACCACTGCGTGCGGTCCCTATAGTATTGCGGTTAACGAGCGCGAAGTTTACCGCCCCCCCTCATTATTTGATGATTTTATTGTCGAGGATCCCGCATTAAAAACATGTATAACCCAGGCGATTAAAGATAACCAAATCTACGCGGCTAAACAACTTGAGCAGTTATCTTGCTCTAGTGCTGGCATTAGCAGCGTTGTTGGTTTGGAGCATTTTAGTGGTTTAAAAAAGCTTGATTTAAGTGATAACACCATTACCCAGCTCGCCTCGCTCTATCAGCTTACCGAACTTAATCTGGTTTATTTGGAAAACAACCAACTCATCAATATCGAGGCACTGCTTACGCTACCCAATTTAGCGGATGTTAATTTACAAGGTAATCCTTTGGTGCTCTGTAGCGATATCCATCAACTAGAAATGAGACGTTTGAAATCACTTCAGTTACCCGCAGCATGCAGGGACTGACGTGTTTCCGTCAAACGAGATCCACTCATTACCAACTTATCTGTTGTGGCAGATTTTATTAGAGCCTAGGAAAGGACTGCTAGATCAAACAAATTTTAAACCGACCCCTTTGCCACTGACATGAACCACCTGCATGTCTACTGCGTCCTTATTAATGGCGCCAGTCATGCGGCTCATTTTTACCTTTACGATAGTCCCAGGAGGAGGTGGAATGTGATTCGCCATATCTACATAAATGCCACCATCAGATACGTCTTTTGCGTTAACTGAAATATGACCGAACGCATTATGAAACATATCAACCTTAACGGCTGCTGCGCTGCGTTCATGTGCACGACGATTATTCATTACAACACTCCAACATCTCGGATATAGGGTTTTTTATATATAGTCTTTTAGCAGGGTATAAACAGTAGCCTGACGCTATTCAACTTTATGCCCTCTCATTAAAAATAGGTTATATATCGCAGATAATAAAGGCAAATTTCTAATAAATAACACCAATTTATATTAAACGAATGGAAATATTCACCAGCCCTTTCTACAAATAATGGAAACTACTAAGTAAATATATTAATAGCGGCCACTAATATCACCCATATTTTTTTAATACCTTTTGTTTCAAATGGTTAGTCGACATAACGCGCAACTCAGCCAAATAAAAACTGGCTTTTTTTAGATGAATTGTAGAAACTCGTGGCTATCAAGATACGCCACCGGTACCAATCCCCCTACAAATTAGGGCCACAAAGACCAAATAGCACACAAACCAACACGTCGACAGTTACCACACGCTCTGCCCCCCAACTCACTATAAATGCGATAATAATCTCGCTACTTATAATTAATATTGCAAAATTTACATTTTATACTATTAATCTAATCAACCCGTTTTTTTTATTTCGTACTGAGCTAAACTAAACGCGCATCGTAAAGCTTTTCGCAGTAGATGAATGTATTCATTTAACTCAAGCGGCTGCAGCCGGAGGCTAAAAGTTTACTGATGACTACTCGCCAACTGACCGTAAGAATACACATGCAAAGCTCAGCTGTTCGTAGTAAAGCTAATAATAACAAACTCATAGACAAAGACACGCTCGCCCCTGCCACATTTGACCTTAAACACGCTTACCATTATCTCTTAGCACTATTGATGCTGTTAATTACCGCTCTTGGTATCTGGCAAGTGCTGCAAAGTAACGAAGCGTACAATAAAAAGAATCAACATCGCGTCATAGAGGCATCAAAACAACCTGGCAATCGGCTCACTACCGCCAACCACCCCTATTTGAACCCAGCTGATTCAACAAGCAAAACAACGTTAGCTCAACTGCCCCACTCTCAGCTACGACATCAAAGTGCTAGTGCTACCAGCAGTATTAGCCTTAATACACCGAAGGTTAGCAATTCGACTATTCAAGCAAATCAAGATGAGCCTGACAGTGACAGTGTGGAGCTAACCACAACAATTCCAGTCGTTACCATCACATCAGCTCCGTCACCAATGAGTTCCGCATTAAAGCCATCAGCCATAAAAAAGTTAACCAAAGATACTCAGTCGTTACCAAATAATGTAGTTTCTATATCATCAGGCACATTACAGTCATCGAACACACTCAATACAGAGAACGATATTGCATCACACCACAACTCATCTACGAATGATAATTTGACGAGTGATAATGTAATTGCAAGTGGCCAGATAACCCTGCAAGACCTAAAAAAGCTAACCCAAGCTAAGCAAGCGTCCCGATTATCAACATTGTCTCTCAATAGTGATATTCCTATCCAAATATTCAGCGAAAATATGGTTCGAGCTCAATTTACTACCACGGTAAAAAATCAAGAACCACTCGATAACATTAATAGCCTGATCGACCGACCCGATGGTCTGAATGAGGTATCATTTTTTACTGAGCTTAAAGATATGAAAGGCGACGAAGTCACCCATACCTGGAGCTATAGAGGTATTGAAATGGCAAAAATAACCATGCCAATCAATGATACACATTGGCGTAGTTTTAGCAAAAAGTATTTAGATCCAAATATGACAGGTATATGGCAAGTGGTCGTAACTAACAAAGCGGGCAACACTATCGCGGCAGGCTATATGGATTATCAAGTCATGACTAATTAGCAAGTTATAAATGTAGCAATTGCACTGTTTTTGGCTCTAACAAATCCGCTAACGTATAATTTGCCAGCTCCGCAATAAAAGCATTCTCACAATCTTTGAAGATTCTCTTTAGACGGCAATTTGACGTCAGCACACAATTTAATTTCTTACAGGCTATGAGGGGTTCTTTGGCAAACTCAAAGTCGCGAAACACGTCAGCTAAACAAATGTCTTCAGGCTGGCTACTGAGTTCAAACCCGCCCGATTTACCCTTGTAAGTTGTTATGTAATTGTACTGCCCTAGCGCGTGGACTACCTTTCTTAAATGATCCAGGGAAATATCATAATAATCTGCCACTTCAGCCAGTGTACACCGACGTTCATTGGCGGCCACATAGAGCAACAGTCGAAAGGCGTAGTCGGTATAGCGGCTTAGCTTCAAAAATGAAATCCCTCTTAGTTCATCACTATAACTAGCATGAGTTGTTGAGATAACTATTCAAAAAAATAGATACTAAAAATAGCAATAATAGTTAAGCAAACATTACCGATTAAATTAAGAAGAAGCTATACATTATTATCGATATCCGCTATATTCCATATATAACATGTATTTTTTATACATGTTATATCCATACGCTACACAAAATCACATTTAAACCACGTTGTTTATGGATGTTCAATGGCATTGTTACCCACAGAACGATTTATAGCCTAACTATGTATTGTTATATGTTATATATTATTAAGCTATGTACAACGCCTACCCCTTGGATTATCAACAGCCATTAAAACAGTCTATTATTAATTCTGTAGTATTTAAGCCCAAAAACGAGAGGACAAAGTATGACTACATTGTATGAGAGAATTGGTGGTGAAGGTGCTGTTAACGCGGCAGTGGAATTGTTCTACCAAAAAGTAATGGCGGACAGCCGCATTAATGCTTTTTTTGAAGGATTGGACATGGCCGCTCAAGAAGCGAAACAAAAAGCATTTCTAACGTTTGCTTTCGGTGGACCGAATAATTATACCGGTAAAGATATGCGTAGCGCCCATGCCCATTTGGGTTTAGAAGAAGAACACTACAATGCGGTGGTTGAGAACCTGGCGGCAACATTAAAAGAGCTCGGCGTGTCTGATGACGATATTGGCGAAGTGGCAGGTATTGCTGACAGTGTCAAAGATGATGTTCTAAATAGATAAAATACCACCCATGCTATTGATTGAGCCTCTAGTAGATAATAAATTTAGTCGATAATAAATTCCGAGGCTCATTTTTTCCACTAACTACAGTATTATATTTTCATATCATAAGAACAAACATTCTAAATGTTGAGCGCACTATTGGCCCAGTTATCAGTGTTACCATTATTTTTGCTGTAATAACCAAATACTTTTCGCAATAATGCTGACGTCTGTACCATGGGTTCGCGACGAATCAATTGTTCTTGTTTAGCAATCTGCTGAAACAGCGCATCAGTTGTCTTTTCTACAATATACTCATTCAGATCAACACCAGCCGGCATTTTAACGCCTGAGAAAGCACCAAGTAATTTAAGTTTGCCGGAAAGCTTTTTATATTTTTCCGTTACTCCTACCTTAGACGTGGTTGAATTAACAATGGGCAAAAATTGCTGCTTTAATTTGTCTGCGCTGGTACGCCTAAAATACTGTGTCGCAGCATCATTTGGACCTTTCACAATTCCTATCACATCTTTCAATGTCATCTGACGAATAGATTCTTTAAACACATCAAGCGCTAAGGGTACAGCTTGTTCCGCTGCATCATTGACGCTCATCTCAAATTGATCAACGTAACGCCCCAGACCAAGCTGCCGCGC
>JANQMK010000101.1 GCA_028280085.1 Pseudomonadales bacterium | reverse complement strand
CGTCAATAGTGAGTGCGGGTTATGACACCAATGTGCCTTTATTACCACAAGAAGTTATTTTTGCGGTTGTGGCCTATAGCTTTCAACTCTATTTTGATTTTAGTGGCTATTCTGATATGGCAATAGGAGCCGCCAGGCTATTCAATATTAGATTGCCGCTGAATTTTAGCAGCCCCTATCAATCAAGCAATATTAGAGAATTTTGGCGTCGTTGGCACATGACACTAAATGACTTTATGACACGATATGTTTATGGTCCGTTGCGAGGTAGGCATAAGAAATTGTATCGTAGCTATCTCGCCATTTTTGTCACTTTTTTTCTTGTAGGGATTTGGCATGGTGCGGGTTGGAATTTTGTCATTTTCGGTCTCATGCATGCGTCTGGCGTGTTATTTGTTACTGTTATGTCTGGACGTTTGGACTTTATTCCACACAGAATTGCAGTGCTAATTAATTTTATCTTCATCGCTATTACATTAGTGCTTTTTAGGGCGGCCGGCCCAGAAAAAGCGTTTTCTATGTATCAAACAGTGTTTTCATTAACTGATTGGCTGCAAGCGGTAACCGTTTTTGATGGGACACTATCCAGTTTGCTGGGTAACCTAAAGGCCACTTGGTGGGATGTATGGTTAATAGGTTTTTCTATATGGCTTATATTTGTTTGTCAAAATTCTAACGAGCTGGTGTCCAGTCCGAGAATGAGAAAATATCGTCTAGTATTTTCGCTGTCAGTATTTATTCTTTCTCTATTATTTAATACTTCATCCAACGAATTTATTTATTTTAACTTTTAATTTTTGATATGAAGCATCGGTTAATTTACATAGTTCCGTTATTACTAGCGTTGTTTTTGCCAGTGTATAATTATATTGCCGATTTCTACGGCATTTTTGGTGTGCGGAGTGAATGGGCCGGTGTTATGCCAAATGAGCGGTTTATAAAATATGAGGCCGTGATAGAAAAATCTAGTGAAACTGAGTCACTTATTTTTGGTTCTTCGAGGGTAGCAAACATTCCATTTCAGCAATATCTTGGTAACTCAGCCTACAATTTTTCCTATTCACAGGGTATGCCCCTAGACCATCTTCAAATCTTACATGTGTTGGTAAAAAAGCTGCCAAAACTAAAAACAGTCTACCTAGGTATTGATGAGACTTCGTATCGAGTTGACCCCTCGTTACATAAAAGTGATTATTTACGTGGTCAGCACCCAGAGGTTGATGGCATTAGTCATTGGCGCTTCTATTCACGTTATTTGTTTAGGCAGTTGTCTAATATAGATCACCAGTATCACTTTGGTGCCTTTAGCAAGCTTCCGAGAGCCGTTTACGAAGTCACTACATCAGGTAGAACTATTTGTGATGACTGTGAACGAAACATCATATCGGACCCCGATAAACATCGCGATGCACTGGTATTTAAATTTCCTTATAACCCGCTCGATTTCTATGGTATGGATAAGCTGATTGCGGATCTTGTTCAAATTAAAGCATTACTCGCACAACATAATATCCGTTTGGTTTTGTTTACTCAGCCAACATTTATGAATAACTTGAAATGGCAAAATTTTCCGATGCTGGAGCTATTAAAAGTTGAATTGGCGCAGGTATCAACGTTTTATGATTTTCTGGTTTATGACAACCGTCTCACAGACGCTGTTAACTTTTATGAGGCAATTCACTATCGGCCACATATCGGTGCGGATATGATGGATGTGTTGACTGGCAAGCATGTGGCCGAGTTAGGCGCATTTGGCTATGTGGTTGATAGCGATAATATAGAAGTGCATCAAGCTAAAGTGCGGTCTAATCTTGTAAGCAGCATTGTGCCCACAGATAAATATCATCATGATAGGGACTATGGTTTATGGCAACAGGAAAATGCTCACAATAAATCCCCGCTTGATGATATAACTGCCGAATCACTGCTGAAAGAAGATTCGCAGACAGTGGTATGTCACTATAATCGACTAAACAGAAAGCTGGCAAAAAATGCGAAGGTTGAATTATTACTTGATCGCCTTAATGTAATGGAAATAAGAGGTTGGGCGGCAGAGGATTTAAGTCAGTACAATGGCTACTTAGTTATTAAAGCACGTGACCTATTGACGCCAAGTTTGGCTTACGATATCGCAGTAGGTTTGAGCCGACATGATGTCGCAGAATTGATGGGTAAGGAAAAATTACATAGCGGTTTTATGTCAACGGTTGATATCAGCATGCTGCAACGTGGAAACTACACATTGTATATCATCTTCGAAAAAGAGGGGCAATGGGCCAAATGTGGGAATAATATGAATTTATCTATACTGTAAATTTGCCCTCATCTGATAGGCGCTTAATCAGCTAAGTTAAACAGAGACTTTAACTTACGTATAGTGCCACGTCCTATACGAGCAGTTTGAGGACTGTTTTCAAGATCTACGATTTCATCTGTTGCTCTTACCGCAATGGTATCACCGCGCTTTATGGTGAAGTCGGCAAGCGAAAAACGAAAGCCGCATTGTGTGCCAGCGGGCATATCAACGGGGTTAAGAAAATTGCTTGCTGGTAGATCAGCTACTGTTGTGGATATTTTTTTATTGTTTATTTTGAGTTCCACATGTGCGGAGGGTTTGAGAGGGTAATTATATTTGGCCCAACCCTCTACAATATTATGTTCTAGGTAACTTATTTCTCCTATTGCCTTATTGGTTCTCGTTGCATCTAGATAGCTAGATGGACCGGGTTTGATAGATTGGATGGCATTGTCAATGTGTTGCGGATTAGCTTCAATACCGGTGATATCGATAATCTCTTTAATGAATTGGTCGGGGTGTGCTAACAGTTTTTCGTAAGATACCAATACGGTATTGGGCCTGACGCGGTCAATAAAATTGATAATTCGCTCGTTGTCACCTAATAGTTTCTTCATCGTTAAAAAAATATCAACTTTACCGGAAATTTTGGTGCGCTGAGCAGCAGCAAATAAATCCCGAAAAATAACAATATAAATGGGATTACGAAAGTAAGTGTAAACCTCTTCAATGTGATAGAGCAGGCGTGGTCTTTTATAGGCCCATATAGGATAGCGCTGGTTGTAATCTTCAATGACCGCCTTAATGTCGTCTGCCGAACCCGATTCGATTTTGCTCGACAGTAGCAGATCTTCGTAGACTGGCGGGCCGGCACTGTCGCCAGTGAATAAGCCCAGTTTGTCTAGTGCGCCTGCAATAGCGGATGTTCCCCCTCTGGCTGTTCCTAGTACGACCAGTGTTTTTTCTGGTAGCGATAAAGTTGACTCATCATAGATGGTACTTATTCCTTTATTTATCATTTGTTCAAATGCTGCCGTTGTCATGCCAGTACTAGACCTACTCTTGTAATTGGAAAAAAAATGCTCAGTTTGGTCTCTGAGTGTTGGTACACAGTCTGTGCATCGATATATTAAGTTATTTGGTTTCACATGTAGAGTAAGTAGTGGTCGGCTTTAATAGCGAAGCAGAAAATCAACAAATCGACTAATAAATACACTAAAAATATCTAGCAAATAATCAGCCCTGGCTGGTTCATGGGCCGAGCCTGTAAAAGGAGGTATAATCCCAGAAAAATCAGTTGAATCTATTGCCGCGCATTCCGGAACTCAAGCCAATTGTTTTTCCACATCTTGAGCTCATGATATGGGTGATATTGCTTTCGTTGAAACTGTTGGAAAAAAGCACTTATTT
>JANQMK010000027.1 GCA_028280085.1 Pseudomonadales bacterium | reverse complement strand
TTTAATTTCGACGGATATTTTTTATTATGTGAACCCTGATAAGCTGGCATGAGTTGTATCAGCAGTTCAAGCTATCTAGCTATTCCCGCATCTTTCTATGCAAGCGTTTTTTAAGAGCTCTCCTTTTAGAAGAGTTTCTAAAAGGGTTTATAAAAGAGTTTTTGAAAAAGCTTTTAAAAAAGTTTCTTTAAAATATTAGAATAAAACTGTCTTCGCTTAATTAAGTTTTTATCGGTTTGCCCAGCTTTTGCCTGTCATCTTTTTTATTCCAATGTATTAGTTATATCTAATTTAACGCAGATAATAGTTTGTGCCATTTAGTGGTTAGAAGAATTTAACTTACCTTTTATTTGATGTTAATGGCGCATAAATAATTTTTTCCTCCCTTTTAACTAATCAATAATGAACTGGTATTACCTGGTAAATTCTTTTTAAGTAGGTTTGGTTGCATTGACGATTTGGCCCATATGCCAAATCGTGATTAAAGATTCTTACTCCAGTCTAAACACTATGATCAGTCCTTATTGCTTTGTCCCTCTAAGTCAATAAGCGGTTCGAGCGGGCGAATGCTTCAATAATGACGCACGTTTTGGCCGGTTTGAAATAGACAGTTGTCCACTAGACATAGTCATAAAGTGACTAGCATACCGGTACAACTAACGAATACTAAAGTAACAACAGGGTAGTGCTGATCAATATACAAGCAAGGAACCAGGGCAATGTGCAGCCAACGACAACAGCAAAAAATTCATAATCTCAATCGTTTGCTTATCGCGACATTAAGTTGTGCTGGATTTGCCATGGACGGCATTGACAGCTCGGATGTACTATTTACGATTTCCCTATTACTGTGGGTTTGGTTACCCGAATGTGATGTCGTGGAGGGAAAGTTGTTTGATATGCTGTCCCAGAAAGCACCCTTTAAAACGCCTGAAAGCGTACCCGTGGTTAGACGGCTATAGGTTCATTTTATAAAAGATTTATTCGGTAAGAGTTTGTTCAGCAAGAAGTTTATTTAGTTCGTTGAATTATCAACACATACTGGTTACAAGATTAGAACACTAACAATTAACGTGACAGAAATTATTAAAGTAAGCCAATAACGTTTAGAGAGTGATATAAGACACTTAGATTTAAGGAGAGGCGCAATGAAATTGGGGCATAGAGTGGGCTATAGGTCTTGGATAGTAATGGTTACCCTAATGCTGCTGTCAGCGTGTGGCGGTGGTGGTGGGGGAAGCAATAATCCATCTTCAAGTTCAAATGTTGCTGCGACAACTGCGCCAAATCGCGCTCAATTCACTTTCGATTGTGATTTACAAGGGGTCGTAGGCCAACTGACTATGGAGGTTGAAGTTATTCAAAGTGCTGGTGCAGTATGGAGTTCAGGTGTTAATCCACAAATTACAGCGGTAATTGGCACAGGTGGTGTGCTTTATATTACGGCTGGTGATCTGCGTTCGCCAACGGCATTTTATGTGTTTACAGGTGAAAATAATTTTGCCGACTTCACTGATATGACCACCAATCAACGCTTCAGGGTGCAATGGGTTTTACAAAATCAAGACCTGGTTATGATAGTTAACCCTTTTGGACCAGGGCCGGCTAGCCATACATGTCAAAATACAGATTCGAAACTGCTGTAACTTTATATTTTAAGTGAAGTCATTAGAGCTAGCATTGGTAGCGGTTTATGAAACATTATATTTTGCCTAATATACTAGTGCTTATCGTTGTTACGCTGGTGGGCATTGTTTGGTTTCAATCCGATGATCGAACTAATAATACCTTAGCAGGAACGAATACATCGGTCCCTCTAGGTATCGATGTTAAACTTGCTAAGGTAGAGCAGGATATTATAGTAATAGCCGATGTTACTCAGCCAGTGGAGCAACCAAGAACCACTAGCGCGACGCTTTACAACTACTTTGATAAAAATCAGGTACCTTATAGTCAGTTAACCAAGTTTGTTATCGATTTTTTTGGTAGCAATAATGATGATTCTGATGGTTTGTCGAGTTTAGTGATAGCGAGAGCTTTACAGCAATGTGATTCGATGGCTGCTGAGAATATTCTACAGCTTGAACAAATACAGCAACAGTTTGAGCAAGCCGTACTATCATCTGGTGGAAATAACGGTGACATATTAGAAGGATTTGCTTACCACGAACAGCAATTCGTCGATTGTAAGCTACTCATTCAGTTAGTTGGCAGTAATGATAGCTACGGTTACCTTGAATATTCTGCTAGCCAGGCTAACGCTGCTGCACAAGTTGAATTGGCGACTGAGGTGTTGCCAGCAGATTTTACCCATTGGGACTTAGCGCAGCAAAGTCAGTATAAGGCACATATGGGGCAATTAATATTGGCTGCCCAATCTCAATGCGAACTAAGGGCTTTTCAAGCGCTTGCTAATCCTAACGGCTTTGGTGAGGGCACTCGTTGGTCCTACCCAGTGGCCTCAGATATGCCGCTGGCAGTGCAGACTTATGGTAATTTACTAGCGAGTACACTCTATGTAGCCGAACGGTTGAGGGATGCTGATAGATTAGTGGCCTTTAATCGCACTGTCATGGCAGAAAGATCTGCTGAGATGACGGTTGCTGAACTTGAACTAGCAACCAGATATGGCGAGAGTTTATATAGTAACTATTGTATTTAAGTAACGTTGTATTTAAGTAATATTGTATTTAAGTAATATTGCATTTAAGTATTATTAGTAGTTGAGTACTCTAAGTTAAGTATTGGGCTAAATCAGTATACTGGGCTAATACCAGCTTTTGAATAAACCTTTTCTCCCAATGCATTATGGTATTGTATTGATAAGGTGCCGTCTCGTTTTATATGAACCGTCGCAAAATTCATCCACCGTTTTGCCTCCTGCCAAGATGAAATCTTCTTTCCATCTTCTGGGCCGAGAAAAAAATGTCTGGTGGGATTAAAAGTATGATCTAAATCTTTTCTGGGAAAGATGCCAGCGTTGATCGGGCCTGCTATGAACTCATAAAAGGTAAAGTCTGAGTTAACGACAGGTTGGTAGGAAAAAACACTGGCAAAATGTACATCTGCGCTTAAGAATATAACATTAGCTTGCATTTGCTGAAGTGCTGACAACAGGTTTGTTAATTCATATTCGAAACCAGTTTGGGTTTGCTGGTCAACACCGGAAGATAGACTGGCCCAGCCATCTCTACTACTCTCTGTCGGATGGCCAGTAGGTATGGCTATAGGCACACTACTGACAATAAACTTCCAAGTAGCCGTCGAATTTTTTAATGAAGCCATTAGCCAGTGATACTGTTCGCGCCCCAATAGGGTTTTAGGATGAGCTGGCGAGTCATTGGCATGGTTACTATCTCGATATTGACGAAGATCGAGTATAAAAAAATCGGCATGAGCTCCCCATGAAAAGTGCCTGTATAGTCGACCAGGGGTAAGAGC
>JANQMK010000007.1 GCA_028280085.1 Pseudomonadales bacterium | reverse complement strand
GTTTTTATGTTTTTTTATCCTTTTGACATCAATATAACGACGTTTTGCGCAAAAAAAATTTTTTTGCGGGCGATTTTTTCTTGTAAATAATACTTTTTTTTTTAAAAAAATTGAATTTTTATTAGAATAGCGCGGTAAACTCTTGTTGCGTTTAATATTTATGCTATATGTTTTATCGATGATAGAAAATTTCTCTTTGTTGAGGAGACCTCTACATGATGAAAGTTCGGAACAGAGTATCGGCCGAACGATTAGCGGTTACCATTGATTGAGGCGTTACTTCTACCGCTGTACTGCTGGTAGTAGGTTGCTAAGGAAACCATCGAAGCATTAAAGAGTAGATGAAGTCAGCGTCACATTTTGTGGTTAATTCAGTAAGCTGCTTAATCTTAAACGTAGTTTGGCTTGCTCTTAATAATAAGATCAGCTTGGCTTGTGAAGACTAGGTAAAAACTAAAGGACTTGAGGAATTGTAAATATGGCTAAAAAGAAAGCGAAAAAAACTGTAGGTGCTGCGACTAAGAAGAAGGCGACAGCCGCAGCAGCGAAGAAGAAAGCAGCAGCAGCTAAGAAGAAGGCAGCGGCCGCTAAGAAGAAAGCAGCCGCCGCCGCGGCTAAGAAGAAAGCTGCAGCAGCGGCAGCTAAGAAGAAGGCCGCAGCAGCTAAGAAGAAAGCCGCAGCAGCTAAGAAGAAGGCCGCAGCAGCTAAGAAGAAAGCCGCAGCAGCAGCTAAGAAGAAGGCCGCAGCAGCTAAGAAAAAAGCCGCAGCAGCTAAGAAGAAGGCCGCCGCGAAGAAGAAGCCTGCCGCGAAGAAGAAGGCCGCTGCTAAGAAAAAGCCTGCCGCTAAGAAAAAACCTGCTAAGAAGAAAGCCGCAGCTAAGAAAAAGCCTGCTAAGAAGAAAGCAGCTTCTAAGAGAGGTCGTCCCACTAAAAAGTAGTTTAGTGATAAGTAGTTTTACGACTCACTACATGACCCCATTGACATACCCAATGTCAGTGGGGTTTTTTTTATAAAGGCCAATATACCTGGTGAGGTACCTTATCTCCAAAATTGGCTGTTAGGTCCTCTATTTCATCTCTTCCTCTGGTAAACTCCACCTGTCCGTTTTACCCATACAATGACTTAATGAGATTAAATATGGCTAAGATCCTTGCGCTAGATGCCTCGAGTGAAGGCTGCTCTGTTGCATTAAGCTGTGAGGGGGTAACATCTGAGTATTTTGTGTCTGCACCGAGACAGCATGCTCAGCAGTTACTGCCAATGGTTGATCGTATGCTTTCTGAGCATCAACTAACGCTAAATCAAATTGATGCCATTGCATTTGGCGCTGGTCCTGGTTCTTTCACTGGCTTACGAATTGCCTGTGGTATTGTACAAGGCTTGGCGTTTGGCGCTGAAAAGCCCGTGATACCGGTTTCCACTTTGGCGGCCTTGGCTTACGGGACGTTAAAAAACTATACTCGCACGGATAGCCAGGTTATAGCGATGTGTTGTCTGGACGCGAGATTGGAAGAGGTTTACTGGGGCTGCTACGTGTTAGACGCTGACAGCGGTGTTAAGGCGGTGATGGAAGATCAAGTGTGTTCTCGTGCCGCCGTGAATTTTATGGCTCCTGTTAGCGAAAAGGATAGTGATAAAAAAGGCGATGCTAAATTTTACGGTATAGGTAATGGCTGGGCATATCATTCCGAGTTTTCGCAGTTGTCTGAACTAGCGGTAGAGTTAGACGTTGCTGCTATACCCCGTGCCGTGGATATTGCATTTTTATCATTATCAAAATTCAATAACGGGGATTATGTCGACGCTGAGAATGCGTTGCCAAACTATCTGCGTGGAGCCGGTTCATGGAAAAAGCGACAACCGATTCGAGCGCAGTCAGTGAAACATGATGGGGCGAGTGATTAAAGCAGAACTTCTTGCCGAACTGTTAGTTATGTAACCAAATAAGTTGCCAACTATAGAGTGAAAAGATACCTAGCTACTAAGATATCTAGTTACTAGTATACATAGTTACTAAAATGCCTAGTTACTAAGATGAGTAGTTACTAGGACTAGTTACTATAGAATTTATTGTGCCAGACTCGCGGGACATAAATGGCATTGATTGACGTTAAGCGCTGGAAAGGTTTATGGAGCTGTTTCAAGTTATTGTACTGGCGGTTATCCAGGGGCTCACCGAGTTCCTGCCGATTTCAAGTTCCGCCCACTTAATACTACCAAAGGAGCTGCTTGGATGGCCGGATCAGGGTCTAGCCTTTGATGTGGCTGTTCATGTAGGGAGTTTAGTCGCGGTATTGGGTTACTTTCGGCACGAAGTATTGTTGATGGCCAAAAGCTGGTGTCGATCGTTGTTGGGAGGCCCGCAGAATGATGAAAGTCGACTTGCTTGGGCGGTATTTTGGGGCACCATACCGGTTGGTTTAGCGGGATACTTATTTGATGATGTTATTGCAACCCACTTGAGATCGTCACTTGTCATTGCCGCGACAACTATTTTGTTTGGCTTGCTACTTTGGTATTCCGATACTCATGGCCAGCGGGTGAAAGACCTTTCAGCATTAGATTGGAAATCAATTTTAATTATTGGCTGTATGCAGGCACTTGCACTGATTCCGGGCACATCGCGATCTGGAATAACCATTACCGCCGCATTATTGATTGGCTATAAAAGGGAAGCTGCAGCACGCTATTCTTTTTTGTTGTCTATACCCCTTATATTGATTGGCGGCGCGTTTAAGGGTGCGCAATTGTCGGCGGATGACAGCGCACCTTGGGCTGATATAATTTTAGCCACTGGGCTGTCTGCTGTGACAGCTTATCTTTGCATTCATTGGTTTTTACAGCTTTTGGATAAGATTGGCTTACTGCCATTTGTTATTTATCGACTTCTGTTGGGAGCTGTTATACTCTTATTAGTATTCCTAGGCTAGGAAACGGAATCCTAACAAGCGTGTTAAAAATGCCGCAGTTTATTAGAAAATGACATGCTTGGTTGTTATGCGTACAGAATATGAGAGTTGGACCTACACTGGCGGAAGCGCCGGTTGTTACAAAAGTTACAAGTAAGCGTCAGTCAAACCTAAGATCCCAATCGTTAGCGTTAGAAGATGGACGGCTAGCAGGAGAGCAGAGACGGCGTGTTCGGTATCCTAATCCTAATGAACGGTCGAGTACAGTTGACTTGCCGGCGCGCGAAAGTCAGCAGCGGTTAAAGAATATTTCCTCTATTGAACGAGAGCAGGGCTTTCGGTCTGTCATTGATAACAATAAGATAGCGGCGCGAGAGCAGAGAGCCGTTGCTGCCTATATGGAAAACTCGCGTGAGGTGGTTGATGAATCGATGGGAGTCTTACTAGGGGTCGATGTTTTTGTTTAGCGTAGTTAAGTAGTTAAGTAGATAAGTAGTTAAACAGAACCTCACGCTCAATTCACACTACCTCATACATTAATGACGACTTTCACTCCTACCAATCGAGGTTGCTATGGCACGTAACTTGGCATTTTTAGGCTTAGGTACCATGGGCTATCCTATGGCTGGTCACCTAAAAAAAGCCGGTGAGATAGTTACCGTCTATAATCGCACATTGTCCAAAGCTGAGCGTTGGGTTGATGAATACCTCGGCGAACTCAGAATAACCCCTCGTGAGGCGGTTGTAGAGGCTGATATCGTTTTTATTTGTGTTGGCAATGATAATGATGTGAGGGATGTAGTCTACGGTGCGGACGGTGTTCTTGCGGCGCTGAAGGCAGGCACTATTGTTGTTGATCATACCACGACATCCGCCGCATTAGCGCGAGAACTATCTGATGCTATTACCCAGCGCGGTGGTAGTTTTGTCGACGCTCCCGTTTCTGGTGGAGAGATTGGCGCAAAACAGGGCTGCCTCACTATTATGGTTGGCGGCGATAGCGACATTTATCAAGACATTACACCTGTACTTGACATCTATGCTCGTTGTGTAAAACGACTCGGCGATGTTGGTGCGGGCCAGCTATGCAAAATGGTTAATCAGATTTGTGTCACCGGCTTGATTCAATCGCTGTCGGAAGGCGTTCTTTTTGCAAAAAAAGCCGGTCTGGATGTGGGTCAGGTTATCGACGTTATTTCACAAGGCGCGGCCCAATCATGGCAGATGGATAATCGTGCTAAAACAATGATCGAAGGTGAATATCAATTTGGGTTTGCCGTGGACTGGATGATAAAAGATCTTGCTATCGTTATTGACGAGTGCCAAAGAATGGACGTAGACCTCCCTCTTGTAGGGCTGGTGATAGACTTTTATCGTGAGGTTCAGGCAATGGGAGGTGGTCGTTGGGATACATCTTCGTTATTAGCTCGCCTTGAACAGCAGAATGTGTAATCGACTAATTAGATTGCTTTGCTAGCATGTTAATAAGTTTGAAGAGCGTTTATAACTGAATACAGCGGTAGGGCACCTCTGGAGCGTTTCCTCATTATTCAAAGGTGCCCTAGGTAAAGAATACTTTGGGGAAACCTCCTAACTATGCAGATTTTTCTTGGTCAATAAGTAATTAGCCATGTTATCTGCTCTGGGTGAATGGGCATGAAAGTAGATTTTTATCGTAAAGTTGTTGTTATAACAGGTGCTACCGGCGGCATTGGGCGGGCTTTAGCACAGCGGTTTGCGCGGGCAAGATCGCGCTTGGCACTGATTGATCTTGATGAGCAGCAGCTAGCGTCGCTGAGCTATCGATTAGAAAAAATGGGGGTGGAGGCAAGAGGATATGCTTGCGATATTACTGATCAAAATAAGATCCGTGAAATAATTAACGTCATTATTCATCACTATGGTGGAATCGATGTCTTAATTAATAATGCCGGTATTACTCACCGCAGCCTGTTCGTTGACACAGAATTAGATGTATTTAAGCAAGTGATGGAAGTTAATTACTTTGGCGCGTTAAATTGCACAAAATGCGCATTGGAGTCGTTGATACAACGCCGCGGGCATATTATTACGATGAGCAGTATGGCAGGCTTTGCGCCGCAGTTTTTACGCAGTGGTTATAGCGCCAGTAAGTATGCATTACATGGTTTATTCGAGTCGTTACGTACTGAACTTGCACGGGACTCGGTTAAAGTGATGATCGTTTGCCCAGGCTTTACGGCAACAGATATGAACCGGAATGCACTGCGCGGTGATGGTGGTGTGGTGGCCTCCAGCTTTTCTCTGTTTGGCCGGATTGCGTCGCCGGTTGAAGTGGCCGAATCGATTTTTAAGGGCGCGCAACACTGTAAGAAGCTACTTGTGCTATCCAATGTGGGCAAAACCGCTAGAGTTGCTGCCCGGTTATTTCCCACCTATTTTGAGCGGCGTATTGCGAAACTGCTGAGCGTTGGCGATAACAACTATTATGATTGTAATATGGACAGTAATGAGAGGTTTGCGAGCGATAGTATTCAGCCACCGGTAGATCGTACCCCCCGCCGGTGAACGAGGGCACCTCCTCACTTATTCAGAGGTGCCCTAGATTTCAGCTAACCTAGGCTCGTGCTACTTTTGTTAACAAATCTTGCTAGAATAAAAAGCTAGTAGGTTTTAGTAGATAACAGATATAGGTTATAGGTATTTCATGACAATTCAGGTTGATCTGTTTAATCAGTCGCTAATGACGTTTCTAAGTCAGAGCCCTACACCTTTTCATGCTGTCAGTACTATGTCAAAGGCGTTAGACAAGGCAGGCTTTATTCACTTGCGCGAAGAGGACAACTGGCAGTTAACCGCGCCAGGTAAATATTATGTGACTCGTAATGGCTCGTCTATAGTAGCTTTTTCTCTCGGTACGGGGGACCTGACTCATTCTGGTTTGCGTATGGTTGGTGCTCATACCGATAGCCCATGCCTCAAAGTAAAGCCGACACCAGAAATCTATAAAAATAATTATCTTCAATTGGGCGTTGAAGTATACGGTGGGGTTTTATTGAACCCGTGGTTTGACCGAGACCTCTCATTAGCTGGGCGTGTCACTTATGAGAACGAAGCCGGCGATATTCATCACGCGCTCGTTGATTTTGCTAAAGCTGTTGCCGTCATTCCTAGCCTAGCTATTCATTTGGATCGTGAAGCCAATAAAAAGCGGGCCATTAATGCACAAAAGGATATACCACCTATACTTGGACAAATGGCTAGTGGTGATATAACGGGCGATGGCAAAAAAAGTTTTAGCGACATTTTACTTGGCCAACTCAATAAACAATATCCGGATTGTAAAGCCCGAGCGATATTGAGTTTTGAGATGAGTTTTTATGACTATCAGGCGCCGGCTGTCGTAGGTTTAAACGGTGAATTTATTGCTGGCGCGCGTCTGGATAATTTGTTGAGTTGTTTCATTGGCTTACAGGCTTTATTAGATGCCGGAGAAGGTGTTAATGCCTTACTGGTATGCAATGATCATGAAGAAGTCGGCAGTGCGTCAGCGGTGGGCGCACAAGGGCCCATGTTACGCAGTGTATTGGAACGGGTAGTCGGCACTGTTGAAGGCTATAACCAGATGGTTCATCGTTCTATGATGATTTCTGTTGATAATGCCCATGGTATTCACCCTAACTATGCTGACAAACATGATGCCAATCATGGCCCGTTGTTAAATGCTGGTCCTGTGATCAAAATAAACTCAAATCAGCGTTATGCATCGAATAGCGAAACGACGGCATTGTTTAAGAAGTTTTGCTCGCAAGTGGATGTACCTGTTCAAGCCTTTGTG
>JANQMK010000454.1 GCA_028280085.1 Pseudomonadales bacterium | reverse complement strand
GAATAATAGGGAGATACTTCAGAGGTTTCCTAGTAGTCAAAGCCGAATCAAAACTGGTTATCTATTGTCAGCAAACGAATGAAACCCCCTAATACGTCTGAAGTACATACAATACTGGCAGCTAAGGCTGAGTATGATAAGCTCTCTATTTGAGCCAGTTGCAAAGGACTTCCTCTGTGAAAACCAGTATTGCCAAGTTTTTAATCAATTATCGTTACCCTCTCATCATTTTAAGTATTATCATCGTAAGCATTACTTCTATTGGCATGCAGCAACTGCGATTCAATGGTGATTACAAAATTTTCTTTAGTAAGGATAACCCTCAGCTCGTTGCATTCGAAGAAATCGAGCGCTCCTACACCAAAACAGAGAGTGTCATTTATGTGATTCATGCCAAAGATGGCGACATCTTTTCTCAACGCACTCTAGACGATATAAAGCGCCTTACAGACGAATCATGGCAAATGGATTTTTCGATACGCGTCGATTCCATTACTAACTACCAGCACACATATGCTGATGGCGACGAGTTAATTGTTGAAGACTTCGTTGACTCACCTAGCACTTTATCCCAAAAACAGTTAGCTCAACTAAAACAGCTTGCACTAGATAATCCAATTTTACGCAACAATATGATTTCAAATGCAGGCCACGTCAGTATGGTAGTGGTTACATTGGATATGCCGCCTCCCGGCGACGAGTTGAATAAAGCCACTCACAATGTTATAAAGACCGCGCGCGCTACACGCGATCGATATGAAGCGGCAAACCCCAACTTAGACATCTATTTATTCGGTATTACCGCCATCAATGGTTCATTCGTTGAAATGTCCATTGACAATGGTACTTTTCTCATACCATTAATGATCGCAGTTATATTTTCCATATTGTTAATCTTAATTAGGTCTATTTCCGGCACGCTGCTAACCATCTTTGTTATATTTGCTTGTATAGTGTTTTCCGCTGGAATAACAGGTTTTATCGGCTATGAGCTCAATCAAGTTAACATATCTATGCCAATTATTGTGCTGAGCCTTGGAGTTTGTGATTGTGTTCATCTGCTAAATAACTACTATCAAAACCTCCATCAAGGCAAAGACAAACTTGCTGCTATGGAAAAAAGTCTGACCATAAATACTTATCCCTTGTTCCTCACCACACTAACAACAGCCATCGGTTTTTTAGGTCTAAATTTTAGTGACTCGCCAACTTTTGGAGAACTCGGCAACATGTGCGCAATCGGAGTCTGGGCCGCATTTATTCTTAGTATAACGATGTTTCCAGGTTTAATGGCGTTGTTGCCAGCGGGCAAACCACCTGCTGAGACGATCAACATAGAACGTTTACTTATGTCTGTCTGTGACTTCGTGATAAGACAGCGCAAACTAGTATTCTATTGCGGCTCAAGTATAGCGCTGTTGATTATATCAATGGCGCTGCGTAACGACTTGAACGATAGTACTTTCAGCTATTTTTCTCCTTCCGTACCTATTCGCGTTACGGCTAACTTCGTTGACAGCAATATCACCGGAACAGATGAAGTCTATTACTCTATCAATAGCGGCAAACCTAACGGCATATCTGACCCCAAATTTCTGCATCAACTCGAAGACTTTTCAAACTGGCTACGCAGCCAGCCTGAAGTAACTCATGTCATGACATATACAGATATCATTAAACAATTAAATCGGGATTTAAACCAGGGAGACCCGGCTTACTATGGCTTACCTGAAACCCAAGAATTAGCTGCTCAATATCTATTACTCTATGAAATGTCATTACCTTATGGTTTAAACACCGACAACCTTATCAACAACGATAAATCCGCAGTGCGCTTAGGTTTACGTTTAAAATCAATGAAAGCAAAAGACATCATTGCATTTGACGAACGTGCCGCACAATGGCTCAAGACAAACCATCCGGCACTTGCAACACCCGGCTCTAGCGTTTCTATCATGTTTGCCCATATAGGACAGCGAAACATTCACAGCATGTTTTACGGTTCTATCGTGGCTTTAGCTCTGGTTTCTGCCACCCTATTAGTTTCACTGCGGTCAGTACGCTATGGTCTCATTAGTATTCTACCCAATAGCATTCCGGCCGCCATTGCAATGGGGTTGTGGGGTGTTTTTAGTGGCGAAGTCAACATGGCTGTCGCCGTGATATTTACGATGACATTAGGTATCATTGTTGACGATACCGTTCATTTTCTGACGAAATATATCTACGCTAAAGAAAAAGGCATGTCGTCTGAAGACGCTATTCGCTACGCTTTCACTATCGTGGGCAAAGCACTCATTATCACAACGCTTGTGCTCTCCTCGGGTTTCTTCATCTTGGCTCAGTCAGATTTCCGCGTGAATGGTGATATGGGGTTAATGATTGCCGTCACTATCTTAATCGCTTTAATTTTTGATCTTCTTGTCCTACCCGCTTTTTTATTGCTATTTGATAATAAGCGCCACGCGAAAGCCGAGCCCAACGTGGACCAAGGAACAATCTCAAATGAAACAGAAGTCACTAAAGGGTAGTCGTATTCATGCCATTCACATTAAGTAATGCCAACAACATGCTTGCTAACAGACAAGTCACCAGCCCCTTCATACTACATTAACCTATTGATCTAAAATAATTTTATTTAGAAACGACACCGAAAAATGATTTTGGTAGCGAATAGCGAATATAGGCCCCATCACACTCATTTAATCGGTAGTGGATTTCCCTGGCTAAAGCCACCATATTCATGGCCACCTATTTGGCTAGATATATTACTACAAATGCCAACTACTTCAGACTTATAACTATTCGCGCTTGCTTTCTGACGCCTCAATATTTAGACTCAGTTTGACAATAAATACCAGCTCCAAAGCAAGCAAATAAGTAATAGTAAGCAAGCACAGTAAATAACTACTAACAGAAATAAATAAAGATAAATAAACAAGAATAAAAGAGTAATAGCTACCAATAATAAGTACTGTAGTTAGACTCTAAAGCTGAGCTCTCAAGTTACCCAAAAGCGCTTTTTATACAACAAGAATATTCAATCACTTACATAATAATAAGCATAAAAAAGAGAAAAAAATGTTGGCTTCTTCTGGTAGGTTAATCAAATTGACCATTATGACTATGGTAAGTCTCGCGCTTCCTACGGGGGCTACGGCGGCACAACTTTTTCAAGATGTAAATCAGTTTGAGCCGTTAACCCAACAACTACAGCCCACATCTCCTACCGTCAAAAAACGCAGAGACATCATTGTCAATATTGATTTGTTAACACGCGATACCGAAAGGCTAGAACTCAATGTTTTCCCAGGGGAAACGCTAATTGCTGTTAAAACTCGCTTTGACATCAATCCACATAGAAACATTACCATCTGGTACGGCAAATTAGTCACAGAAAAGATAACCGACGATAGTGTGGTTCAAACGCAAGTGGGCACGGTGGTATTTGTCATAAGAAATGGACGTGTCCAAGGTACTATTCACCATAACAGCGAAACCTATTCACTCAAGCCCACCTTTTCCGGTGGCCATGAAATTAAACACATAAACCCCGCCGGTTTCCCACCAGACCATTGCGAGCTTGATCCTACACTGAACGGCCGTGTTACATCACATAGCCATATCGATACCACCCATTCACAACATGACTTAGCGGACGATCTAAACCCAACCGCAGAACCGACAGGGATAAACACGATTCGGGTGATGGTAGCCTATTCATCAACTGCCAAGAACAATTCGCCTGATATTAATGGTGAGATCGAGTTAGCTGTTGCTGCTTCGAATTCTAGCTACATGAACAACGCCATAGACGATGTCATCGCGTTAGAGTTAGTCCATACCTATGAATATGGGCCTAATGAAACTGGCGATATGCATGCCGACTTAGACAATTTTAGAGACGACCCTTCCGTCCATTTTCTAAGAGACAAATACCAAGCCGATGTTGTTATCTTGGTCGAACGTGATGCGGATGTCTGTGGCACCGCTTACGGTATAGGTGTCCAACCTCGAGATGCTTACGCTGCAGTAAAATTGTCTTGTTTGGCGGAAGGCAGATATACCTTTCCACACGAAATTGGTCATCTTCAGGGAGCCCGACATCAACCAAGCTATGATTCTAAAACCACACCATTCTCTTATGGTCACGGCTATGAAGATCCCGGTAATGGGTTTAGGAGTATCATGGCACGCTCCTGCGAAAATGCTACATGCACTCGAATACCCTATTGGTCAAGCACGACGGTTCACTATAACAACCACTCGCTTGGCGACCCGGTGTGGAGTAACAATGCCCGAGTCATGGTAGAAACAGCGGCAACGGCCGCCAGCTTTTGGCAACCAAGTCACAATAACGGCGACCCTGTTTCAGATATCGCTGCAGAGTTTGAACTCGATAACGGCGGGACTTGGGTAGGCGGTAACATCAGCTTTACTGCCCGATTTCGCAATCAAGGCCCTGATCTCGCTAGAAATTTGGCGGCCAGGATAAGAATACCGGGAGATGTAGACTTAGATTCATTTACACCATCAGGTCTGAATTGCTCAGTTACTTTAAACGAAATTAACTGTTCAGCGGGGCAAGTACCAGTCAATGGCTCGGTTAGTGTTAGAGTAGTAACGTCGACCAATAACAACACAGCAACATTTCCTTACAGTATTAGCGCCTACTCCGATTCTTTTGATAGCAACATTGCCAACAATGATACTGCTCGTATGCTCGGCGGACAAAACAACGGCGCCGACATACAAGTATCTATGACCGGAAGTACGAGAACAGTTAACAACAGAATTAGCGTTAATGTTAACATTATTAATAATGGCCCAAGCCCCGCCGATTCTGTAGGTCTCGTTATGTCATCGCCATCCTCAACCGCATTGTTAGACGCTTCTCATCCTAACTGTGATACCTTTGGCGGTGTCGAGAATCAAGTATCCTGTTCAATTGGTACCTTAATGCCAAATCAAACCACTGCAATTACATTTAACTATAGTGCTCCGGCTAGACAAAAAGTATCCGTCACAGCAGAAGCGACTAGTCCGACCCATGATGCAATTCTTTCGAATAACACGCTGACCAAAGCATTTGGCGGCTCATTCTCTATATTTTCATTAGCATTACTAATGTTATTAGTAGTAGGACGCCGTGTAGCTAGGTAGCTCCAGCTACTTTATAAGCTATATTTGTATAAACTATGTTCTAACTAATCGCTAAAATCGCATGCTAGTCTTCAGCGTCGTAAAGCGATTTATCTAACCAAGGGTCTTGTTCTAACACAAATTTTTTATTAACAACTTTGTCGTAGTGAGAGCTAATATCCTGCAGAAATTTTTGCACCTGTACTCGCCATTCAGTAGCAAATTGTAGGTCACTTTGCTTGGTAAAACTCGCGCTATAAAGCAAATAGACTAGATGATCAATACTGCCCTTCACTAAGGCTAGTCCACAACCACTTGAGTTAAGCTTTTCGGCTTGTAGCAATTGGCTTAGCTTGCCACATAGCAATGAGATATCATGCAATTTATCCAGCCTCTTCTCTAATATTTGCGCTAAGCCGTTAGACAGCTGTTTCAACTCTGCAGCAGATGTTTGAACACTACGATCTACCAAGGTATTATCAACCGGAGAAAGACCACCCAACAAATATTCTTTAAGACCATGACTTTTCCCTGCAGATGGCTCACTCATTGTCGCAAGTTTACCAGCTGCTATATGTTCAGCTCCAACAATAGCCGCACCATCGGAACAGTTATAGACTTTACACACTGACGAGTCCAAGCGGGCAATACTGGACTCAAGTACCCGCTTTGATGTGAATAAAATACGAGTAGAAAAAATAGAGGTATTGGCAACAGAATTAATTTCAAAGACCTCACTATCTTCAAACTCAGCACCCACTTTAAAATAGTGAGCCAAGTCAGGGTCAGAATATAGTGTGCCCTCAGCGTGATGAGATTCCTTGTGGTAAAAACCACAGTCGATACCAAATAATAAAATTTCCCTCGCGCCATAATAGGCTGCCAACGCAAAAGCCCCATTCACCACCGTTGGCGTAGTGTCTTCTAACTGTGGGCCGAGCAAACCAAACATCTTGCCAACCGCACCACTTTTTCTAAAAAACATTGCTTTATCACGGAAACGGTTAAAAACGATAGGACTAACTTGAGCAGGCCCAATAAACAATATATTTGCCATCCATTCCTTATCGTCAATATAATCCAGGGCAGCAGCTGTTAATTTGTCTGTTTCTATCTCAATATGAATATCTGGTTTAATGCCATGATGATAAAGTACTTTTAGCGCTGTCCCACTACTAATGACAGTTGCATCATTACAGACTTGTTTTAACTCCTCTATTCTGTTGTCTAACGAGGGTCCTGATCCGACAACAATTATTCTGCCCTCAAATAATGGCGTGGAGTAAGGCAGTATATCAACTGATTGATACATGTTATGTATAGCATTATTAACTTGATTAACCTCGTCGTCATATTCGCCCAGCCCAGTAACGGCGAGGATAAGTGAATCATTGAGTTGATTAATCACATGCCAATACGGTTGATAACCTCGATGATTATAAAAGATAGTCGTGAGGGGGAATATTGGACGGAAATGCAGTAGCTGCTGCCATATTGATGCCGTTAACGTTTCTTCTGGCTGGTGCAATATAAATGACAGCATCTGGCCCGACTGCTTATTAAAGCGGCCACATATCTTCTGCCAATCAATACTGTGAAGGCTTGCAGCAAAATGATTGAAATTAGACTCGACGATAACGGCGTGATGAACTTCTTCTCTTTCTATAAGTTCTGCAATATGATGACCAAGGCCCACGCCCATAAAGACAATGAGAGGATAAAAACCGGATAGCTGGTACGAGGCTTCCTGACCACAATTTGACAGCATAAGTTGTGCCAAGTACCGCGCCGTTTTACCAAAGAAGCGTTGGGCATTAAAGCTATCTCTGCCATAAGTGCCAATGGAATTGATTTCTAACTGAGTATGACTAGTCGCGCAAAACGTCGCTAGTTCTTGTTCCGCATAGTCTTTGGCATCCATGCCATAGAGTGGTTTACCATTATCATTTAGATCCACCTTGCCTGAACTTGGATCGATAACGAACTGACAGCCTCGCCATTCATAATTAACAAAATGGCGGTATATCTCTGGATAATGAGCTTTAAAAAAAGCAAGGTTGTTCTGGTAACGTTGTTGGCATGCTTGCTGAACTTGGACCACCCTATCAAGCGACTCTGCCATATGACTTAACCTTGCAATTGCATCTCAGTGTATTCGGTAAGAAAATCCAAACCATCGGAACTTATGGTTAAAAACATCAAACCTGTTTCATGCATATACCACAATAGACAGTAAACGACACAAAAAATACTGTATCACGAAATACTCTGTTACAAACTAAAGCGGCACAAAAATGCTACAACAAAAATCGTTCTGTAAAGACAGTATAGCTAAGATAGCTTTCAACGCAGCTGCCGGTGACCCATACCTGGCTGAACTTTTACTCACAGTAGAAAAAATAAAAGACACGAGAGGCAGAAAGATGAGACAAAAGCCGTTATACCACAACAGCTAGGCTATCGGGAGCATGTAGCCAGGTATGCTCCCAATTATTCAATTAAAGATAGAAACTGTAAGTACTGGACGGTAAATGCACTATGAAGGCTTCATTGACGCCATTATCTTCGCTTCAACTTCTAACTGTTTCGCGAACACAGGCTCCGCCTTAACCCGGTCAATAAATGAAGCAACCTTTGGCCATTTAGCGCCATCTACCCTGTAGTCAGCATAATCCGCATTAATAAAAGGACATACAATACTAATATCAGCAATTCCCAATTTGTCACCAAATAAAAAGTCCTGCTCAGGTAACTGGGATTCAAGATAATCTAATTGTGGCGGTAACAAGTTGTTAATTGTATTCTGTACTTTCTCATGATCAGTTTCTTGCTGCAACATCATGGGTTTTAGCATCACCTCGAAGAAAATACCAGCACCACAAAGTTCCACTAATTTAGTATCTGCATATTCCTCATACCAACGGGCACGGGCTTTCGCAACTGGTGAGGTTGGCCGCAGAGATACCGCGGGGTATTGTTCTTCCAAATATTCGCAAATAACGCTCGAATCGGATACACCCAAATCACCATCTTCAAAAGCTGGGATTTTACCCAATGGACTCAATTTACGAAATTCGGCGTCATCCGAAGCCGGCATAACATTAATGTGCTCATACTCCAGCCCCTTCAGGCCAAGAGCAACAACAACTTTACGGACAAAAGGCGACAGTGGTACACCGTGTAATTTCATCATATTCAGCTCCCGTTGGCTCGTATTGAATCGTGCTTGAAATGCACTCGCTATTTATTCCGAACGCTTAGTGCTACGTTCTATGTTTACCGTTAGATTTACCCTAATAAGCCCCGTTATTAAGTTCCACTATAGGAGAAAAATAACGGCACATAAGCAACAATAACTAGACTGGTGCCTACAACCACTATCGGCAATAAAAAGCGCTCATACCGATACCAAAAAGGCGCGGTTGGATTAGCAGACCGAGCAGTTTCCTCATCGCCAACTACCTGACGAGTGAGCAAATGGTTTAATGCCACCGGTGGACTGAGGTAACCTAGCTCAAATGCCACCAAAGCAATCATCCAAAAATGAATGGGATCTATGCCATTCTTATAAGCAATAGGAGCCAAACTCGCAGACACCAATATGACAGCACCATACGGTTCCATAATCATACCAATCAACACTAAGCCAACTAGCAATAAGCCAATTGTTAAGACGAGGGAGTCAGCCACCATTGGGAATAACTCCATTATTTCTGTTCGTTGAATCAAACCGCCTATACTGGTAGTCAACGCCATTAACATCAATAGCGCACCGATATGGATGGTGGTCTGATTAGTGGCATTACGAATCGCTGCGCGCAAACCTTCCTCAATGCCGTGTACCACTTCGCCGATATTGTGGATATCCTTACTTTTTAAACGTTCATAAAATAACAAACCAATCAGCATAAATGGCAAGATAAAAGGCGCCGTAAACTCATTAAGTTCGGTCTCTAAAATCAAATTAAAGAAAAGAATAAAAATCACCGCTGTGGCAATGTAGGGTATTAGCGGAATAAATGAGCGAGCACACTGCGGCATTGCATCTGAGACTGGCGCAAAAGTAAAGTTCTGCTCTCGACTAAGGTAGGCCACAAACGCAAATAGAGCCACAGTCATGATGAATACCTTGACACCCCAGCCATAGAGTTCATCCGTTGTTACTTCAGTATTTAACGCAGCAACAATGACAACCAACAAACAGGGTCTAATGATTACCCCAGTGCTACCAGACATTGCGGTTACAGCGAGCGAAAACTGAGGGCGTGCACCAGACGCCTTAAGTTCACGATAGATAATCGCGCCCGCAGCAATCACGAAGATACCGGAGGCGCCGGTATATGCTGTAGGAACCACCGTTACTAACAAGACGACGCAGGCCAATAACTCCGGTGACAGCTTCCAGGTACGCAACACATCGATACACAGGGGCACAAACTGGGACTGCTTGAGCAACATACCGATCCAGATATAAATACCCAGGTTAAGAAACAAAGTCGCCAGTTCCATCATTTGGCTTAGGTAAATGCTGACACCTGCATGGTGCCCATCAAGGATAAAGTTAATCCCCGCAATAAGACACATGATGGTATAAAGCGGGATCGCCAATAGCGCCTTAACCGGACTGCCCTTCTCTATATATGTAACGGGCGGCTTAACCAGCTGAATTAAGCTAATCAGCGATAATATAGCGAAACCCGTAATCCATATATAATTAATACCTATATCTCTGATTTCTATTCCGCGACTCTGACTGTCAAGTTCACCAAGAAAAAACATGGTACTTGATTTCAGCAACAACACATTAGCAGCTAACTGAGTTGCTGTAGAGACATAATAATCATAGGCGCTGGAAACCGGCCGCAGCGAAATATGATGGCGAAAATAGGTTGTTGCTATCGCACATAATAGTACCAACACAGCAAGAAGATATTTCTTGCTCAACATACCTATGTGGACTATTTTGGCTATAAGCAGCTCAACCGTTCGAAATACAACAACTTCGGGTGTAATCCGCTGTTGGGTCTCCATCACTTTTTGATGAGATTTTTGACAGAACGCCAATGAATTTTCTAATGACTGACGGATGGCAACAGGATCTACCTCATCGCCAAACAAATCAAACTCGCCACCGATTTCGGCTGACTGCCTGGCGACTTCCTGCTCTACTGCCACCTCAAGATCAAGATTGGGATCACAGTCTGGTGCTACTGGGTCAACCCGCAGTAAGTAATAATCATTCCACAAGTAATCACCCAGCGAAGTTAGCCGCGCATGGACTAACTCACCAATACCCAGAGCAATAACTAAAACGAGAATAATAAAAGCAGGTAAAGAACACGCCCATTCAGCGTGAGAATGTTTTTCTACGGTAGCCTCATACATGAATAACTAACTCAATACCTTTCGTTAAGTTGTAATCGGCTATTCGTATATACAACAACCATTGGTTTTTAGCATATTAGCCTTCAATGCGGTCACTGCATTCGGAGAGAGTCGGTTCTATTCTACAACGCACCCTTTTCATCAGCTTAAGCATATTAGCGTCGTAAACCCCTGCTTTCATCAGTTCAACACGGCTTCGACGAGTCATTTCATTATATTCCTGCACAGTCTCCGGCGCGATATCAACCCACCATTTTTTATCGATATCATTTTTGACTTTGGCAATCTGCTCAATACGTTGGTCAAATAGCGAGTAAAAATACTCGCGAGACTTTTGCCCATAGCCCTCCGGAAATCTTTCCGAATGGAGCACCAACTGGGCTGATAATTGTAATACAGGTACTCTCAGAATGCCGCCATTTGGCGTTAATCCCTTGTAAAGCTCCAACAAATTATAACCTTCGGCCGGCGCGCCGCAGATATCGACGCTGCCATTGTTAAACTTGCCAGCGAAGTTGGTAATATCCACCGAAATCGGCGAAGCCCCTATTTGACTCGCTAAGGCCATCTGGGCCTCATCGTAATCCATGGTCGCTATTTTCTTGCCCGCAAATTCTGCTGGCGTATTGATTTTTCGGTCATTAACAAAAAGATAAACACCACCCACTGGCAACATACCAGCAATTTCAAAATCACCATTCTTTAAGCGCTTCGCAAGCTTAGGATTGGAAACTGCTTTCATAATATACCGAAGATGCTCAACAGTCGGTAACGCACCAAACGCATTAACCGTACCCGTAAACTTATTAAAGGCTCGAGAACGCAGGCCGGTTAAAACAACACCGTCGCACTGCCCTGCCTTAAAGTCTTCTGCTGCAATCTTTTCTTCTGTATACGCTTTAAGTTCTATCTCACTACCCCAAGCCAAGGCTTCAATTTGATAGGCTTTCATATAGTTAAATACTGGGCCGTGGCTACCCGCCAAGTCATAAACGCAGATCTTGGCTTTTTTAACACCGCCAGCACCTGTCTTAGCACTTACCCAAGAGCTATTTGTCAATGATGTAACAAAGACCAACAACGTCATTGCACAGGTTAACCAAGAGCTAAATTTCCTATTTTCTTTCACCATTACAATAACTCCAACAATAAGCTATTAATTACTGCGCCATGTATCTACTGCACTATACATTACACATTACACATTACATTTACGGCACTGTGATTTACGGCACTACGTATTTAAGCCACTATTTTAAGCTTTAAGCCATTATGTATTTACGACACGATGCAGGCCATGGATTAATAAGCTAGAGAATATCATCCAAATCTATATCCAGTTGCTCGACATTTTTCTCATCCCAAAAATGGCCAAACTTACCGATCGGCGTGCGGCTACCGGTCGCTCTAATCCACATTCTATCCGAGCCCCACAGCAGGTGTGATCGCGCTAATTCGTCAACTAGAACAAAGTCGGGGTGAGATGCACGAGATTGAGAAACACGTTTAATGACATATCGCATACGCGCTTCGTCATTCACACTATACGCTGCGATTAAATATGCCGCAGAAGCTAACACAACGCCCTTAGCCTCTCCAAGATCAAGCGACCTATTCAAGACCTTCCACGGATCAACGCCTTTAGGTCTTACCGCCGGAGAAATAGCCCAAAACCCCGCCTTGAGTGATTGAGGAAATCCCCACCATTTTTCATTGTCGAGACATTCGGAACCAGCAACTACATCAGTCGGAACATTCAGCGGTACTAAACCGATCCCACCTGAATTCATATCATTTACTGCCGATTGAAAGCCTGACATCAACGACATGAGCCATGACAATTCATCAATATCAGTCTCTAGCACTGGGCAGCCATCTGCGTCTCTCTCTGAAAAAACCGCCTGGCCATCAAGATAGGCTTGATATTGTCTCTTGGCACTCAGCTTGCGCAAACGTTGTAACCTAACCAGCGAATCTTTTGCATCTAATGCGTCTTTTTTGTAAAGCGCCCGGTAGTAATCTGCTTCCGCCTCAGCCGCCAGCTCATCCGAACAAAAAGCTGCAAGCGAATTTTGGAAAATAGCCAGCTTTTCAACAGATGCCCCCACATGTCCAAATGACGTGATAAAATAGTTCAGAGAAATACCCGTCTCACAAGCCATGTCGGTATCATCTCTGGTCAACACATAGGGAACCATCTGACCTTCAGCAAAATCTGCAATGACATTACCCGATGTTCGATAAATAGGTGTACAAGCCGACAAGCTGTAAACCAACGATATGACACCAAACAAAACCAGTTTATTATTGAATGCCCCACGAGATTTTTTTATAAACATAGCTATCCCTAACCTAAGCATATTTTAATCGCTAATATTATTTATCTTATCTATTGCTAAAACTACCTATTATTATCGCTATACAGCCCTTTGGCTTTAAGCATGGTAGGAGATTATTGATTTTCAGTGCACCTACCCACCGCGAAATCACCAAGCATTTGCTTAACTTATTTTGTCGCCCAATTCACTATTTTCATTCAATACTTTTTTCTATTTTTAACACTCTAACGTGTTACTTGCTCTGATCGCGTTATTCTAAGCCAGCTTTACTTTATGTTGATCTTGCTAATGTTGACGTTGCTTGTCTTACGTTTTTGCTTGTCTCACACTGACTGAATAGTTCTATTTATTTATCTATCTTCTTCTCAACCTAATTCTTTCCGCTTTATAGATATCTGCCCTTATTATCTATTTCGCCCTTATTACCTGTTCCTTATATTCTTTTCTTTTTTTATCTTTTACCAATTCTAATTAGTTTGTTTCATTTAACTGATAACTAATTTAAGCCTAACACATTGCTTCTCTTCTACTTGTATCTATCATTGCCTTTATAATGGCATTTACCCCATTTACTAGTAAGTAACACGCTGTAGCGGTGGTTTAAATTCACCAACTTAGCTCGCCCGCTAACTAACTTTTTTCTCCACCAACATTAGACAACGAAAACAGACATCTTTATCAATAGGATCATTATTTATTTTTGAGTCGGATGCCTACCAACCTTAAGTATACTTAAACACATTTTAATCGTTTAATAAGGAGGTCTACTGATAAAAAAAACGATGCTGCTAAAAAAACTACAATTAACACCATGCATGATCAGTAAGCAATCATAAGGAGGGAATTATCGCGTTTATCCCAAACATTCGCAACCAAAAAAGAGACTTTCTATTAGCCTAAATCTGATAGCAATTGGGAAAACTGACGTTTTAGATCAGCCAATTCTCCACGTATTTCTTCCACTTGCTGCTCTAGTTGGGTAATCCGGTCGGCATCTATACTTTTTCTCCCATCTTCCGACTGATTTACCCGTTTGCCGTCGTCTACTAATGGAGTATTTTCATTGGTTTGAGAAACTGAACCACCAGTCATCTCAAACTCGCCTGGATTGTCACTTACTTCGCCACTAACACTTACTTCACCACTAAATAGATGAGCCCAGCGTGACTCTCGTTTACCTGCTTCTCTCGCAAGTTTTTTTACAAATGGACCATCATCTCGCTGGGCTAACTGATTTAGTACCTCTTCAACCTGTTGCACATGACTAAATTGACAGAGTCGATTTGAACGGCTACGTAATTCACCCGGCGTTTGGGGGCCACGTAAAAACAAAACACAAATTAATCCAAGCTCTTGTTCTGTCAACTGTAATTTGCTGAATTCTGTGTTACAAAAGCGATGCTTGATCTTAGTTACTCTACTACCAAAACCAGACTGTTGAGTTACCATGTGTTTCTTAATAAGACTATCTACCGCCTGCTGTACGGTACAGTCATCGAGCTGTAGTACGGGCTCTCGGTTACTTTTTTGGTTGCAGGCATTAACCAACGCGTTGAGAGAAAGGGGGTATTGATCAGGTGTAGTCGCTTCTTTTTCAATCAACGCACCCAATACTCGCGTCTCGTACAATGAAAGATGCGTGTCCACTGATAAGCCTCCCACTTCACCACACGATTACATCGCTAACAATCTGGATTGCCAACAAATTAATCGAAATTAACGCCCAAGCGTTTACCAACAACCTCATAGGATTCTACGACGTCACCGAGGTCCTGCCGAAAACGGTCTTTATCGAGCTTCTCACGAGTATCCTTATCCCATAGCCGGCAGCCATCCGGCGTGAATTCGTCGCCTAAAACAACCTCACCATCATAGAGGCCAAATTCTAGCTTGTAATCAACCAACAGCATGTTACCCGTTAAAAAGAGCTCTTTTAAAACATCGTTAACTTTAAAGGTTAGCTGTTTCGCTATTGTTATGTGTTCCTCTTTAGCCCAACCAAACGAGAGACAGTGATACTCATTTATCATCGGATCATGTAATTCATCGTTCTTTAAAAATAACTCGAACGTTGGCGGTATAATGTCGATGCCCTCTTTGACACCTAGACGCTTGCATATACTTCCCGCTGCAATATTTCGCACCACACATTCGATCGGCATCATATCCAGCCTTTTCACAAGAGTCTCTTGCTCTGACAACAATTTGTCGAAATGGGTCGGAACACCTGCGGCTTCTAGTTGTTCCATAATAAACGCATTAAATTTATTATTAACCATGCCTTTACGATCTAACTGCTCCACTTTGCGGCCATCAAACGCAGACGTATCGTCACGAAAAAACATGATAAGCCGATTAGGTTCGTCCGTTGTATAAACGGATTTTGCCTTGCCGGAAATTATCTCTTGCCTTTTTTCCATAGTATTTCTCATTTCAAACTATTGCAAAAATAAACATTAATTCGATTAATGAATATCAATATAAATAAGCTAGACCGCACTGAAAATTAGTATGTTATGCCATACACATTAAGATAAGTTTTCTTTTATGGTCGCAACTAGTTCCGACAACTTGTCACTATCCCAATCGTCACTTTCGCCTAAAGCAACAAGGCTCACCACCACAACATCATTTTCCTGCTGTGTTGCCGTTATCTTAAATTGGCTTTTAGCGCGCAGTTGTTCCTGTGTTTCTTCTTTCACCTGCTTACCACCGAGTAAGCGGCTAAAAAATCCAGGCTCCTGATCATCGTCGTCCTTATCAGAATGAGAAACATAGTAGGTCCCATTTTCTCTATCCTTGTCATTAACATCAAAACCACCTCGATCTAACGCTAGCCCCAAGGACGCCCAAGCCCGCGCGTAGTCTAATTTGATTTCAATGGTTGGTACACTACCATCCGCCACAATGAGCTTAGACTTCACTTCGCTATCAATCGCTTGCGCTAGAAAGGATACGCTAGTCCTCTCGTCTTGAACTAACTGACCGACCAATTCGTCGATAAGCCAAGTCTCCCTCTCAGGATTGACTGAAACATTAGGCCACGTCAAGTGACCGCCGCCACTGACAGAGCGAGGCACCATAACATGGCGCACATGAATTTCTGAGGTACCATGCTGCAAACTGTGCTCAATAAAAATACGGTATTTATTCTTGGTAACCTCATCATCTTGATAGGGCAACCAGGTCGTTTCTATCATGCCTTTAATGGGGTTCTTCATGCTAATACCAATGTTGCTATCGGCAAGAAATTGCAATACGCGAGGCCACACTTTCTCCGGCGGACTATCAATAACAACCCACCGGCGATTACCTAGTTTTTGAATGCGAATATTATCCTCATGCCTGTTGATAGCTACTCTATCAGGCCGGGGTACTTTAAACTCACTAGTAAGTACTGCTTCTCCCGCCTCAATGGGTGGAATCACAAATAATTGTTCCAAGGAACTTTTGTCTAGCTCTTTGGGGATCTGGATAGGAGGTATTGTTTCAGCTTCCAGATAGTCACTGCCGCGATCACGAAAATAGCCATCGTTACCAAAAAGATAACTACAACCGGATAGCCCTATAACAATTACAACTGGTAACAATATCTTCAACGACTGCAGCATGGGATTTCCCTATACGCTCTTTAAACCCAGCAAGTTTATTGGTTTTGTTAAAATCTTAAGGTTTAAAAAGCCTCTGTTAAAAAGTCCTAGGCTAAAATTGCTAGGTAAAATTTCTATGCGATAAGACCAGTTGTTGTTAACGCATCCCTAACTACCGGATGGTATTTTTCATGTAATTTGGTCAATGGTAACCGAATGGCATCATCAATTAACCCCATTTCATACAACGCCCACTTAACAGGTATAGGGTTAGACTCCACGAATAGTGCTTTGTGCAGCGGCATTAACACATTATTAAGTTCGCGTGTTTTTGCGGCATCGCCTGATAAGGCCGCAGAGCACATTTCAGACATTAACCGCGGAGCAACATTAGCCGTTACCGAAATATCGCCTTTAGCCCCCATCAGCATAAATTCCGCCGCTGTTTCGTCATCCCCAGAATAAACAGACATTTTACCGTCACAGATGTCGAGAACCTGTCGGCCGCGAACCAAATCACCGGTCGCCTCTTTAATGCCTACAATAGTCGGTATATCAGCTAACCGCGCTACTGTCTCAGGCAATAGATCGCATGCCGTTCTTCCCGGCACATTGTAGAGTATTTGGGGAATATCGACGTTAGCAATAGCTAGATGATGCTGAAACAGACCCTCTTGGGTAGGCTTATTGTAATAGGGGGCAACTAATAAGCAGGCATCAGCCTTTAATTCCTTGGCTCTTTCAGTCAGCTCAACAGCTTCCTTGGTAGCATTTGCACCAGTTCCAGCAATCACTGGAATCTTGCCATTGACTTGATCAACAATACGTTTAATGACGGCCAGGTGATCTTCAACTTCAATAGTGGCAGATTCGCCAGTTGTACCCACCGCCACAATGCCATTAGTGCCTTGGGCAATATGCATTTCAACTAACTCATCTAATCGTTTCCAGTCCAGTTCTCCATCACCAGTCATAGGAGTTACCAGAGCTACAATACTACCAGCAATCATCGCTGTTTCTCCGTTTTCAACAATCGATCTTAACACCTGAGCGGTAATGTTACTTATAGGCTACGATTAGCACAAGTTTTTACGAAACGCTCGCGTGAAAAAAAGTGTTATTTGAACAAGACTCAGCCCAACATTATGTCTAGCCCGGCAGAGTTTAACCGAGAAAAAGCCATCGAATGACTACAAATGGGATAGTTCTGAGCGGTTTAGGTAACGAGCAGGGTAATAAGATCACGCTAGCAAACCACCCGGACATATCTCGATGCTATTCAGTGGTTGCATTAAGAGCAAAAAAAGACCAAACGCTATGTTATTGCTAGTCGGCCAAAATTTGACTTAATCTCTGAAGATAATATTGGGGGGGCCTAATAATTGGTGAGCCTAGTAATTGGTGGGCCTATATGGCCTCGACAATACCGATAATGCAACAATCAAACTCTGAAGATGATATATATTCAATAATACACTGGCAAAAACAAGTAAAAAGGCCAGGCTGCAATGCCTGGCCTTGGTCACCCTGTTAGTCACCTCCGGGTTTTACATTTTAGTTGCTTGGATGCTATCAATCAGATCTTGCAATGCCTGATAAACAATGATCTGTGAACCACATTCTATAATTCTATCATTGTTGTCCGGCGTTCCACCGATAGTACAACCGTTGGTCCTTCGCACCATTCTATTTGTTAAATTGATTGCCCGTTGTAATAACCTATTTTTTCTTTGCACAGTGGGTGCAGCTAAAGCATTGTTAATACGATTTTCCACCCTTTTGCAGGCGAATTAAATACCATTGTCTGGAACGCCCGTTTCTAAAGTCAGAGTTTGGCAGATTATTAATGATAGTAACAATATTTCCAATTAAGCCAGCGGCAGAATCATCGCCTAGTCCATTACAATTTTCATCTATACCGTTACCAATAATTTCCGTTGCGTTTGGATTAATTGTGGCATCGAAATCATTACAGTCTACGATATTGATGAAACCATCACCGTCCGCATCACTATCGCAGACATCGCCAAGGCCATCATTGTCCTGATCAGCTTGATCAGGGTTGGGAATAAGTGAACAATTATCTTCACTATCAATGATTCCGTCACCATCGGTATCATTATTGACAACTGATACTATCGCTGTAGCAAAGGCGGTTAGGCCAACTTCATCAGTAACCGTAACGGTAATCTCATAATCACCAACAGTCTGAGATGTAAAGACGTTGCTTGTGCCGTCTGTTGAAGCGAGAGTGAAGTTAGCACCCGCTGGCGCAGAAGTAACTTGCCAGGCATAAACTAGGTTTTGATTATTGCCATCAGGGTCATCGCCAGTGGCTAACAAATTGAGATCAACTCCGATTTCTAGCCCGGTAGTCAATGCGGGGTCAACAGACACAGTAGGTGGTTCAGGTTGGGGAATACCATCATCCCCTAATACTCGAATAGTTCCCAACTGAGTCTGCCCAGCTGATAAATAGTAGTGTCCCGTGTCTTCGTCATAATCTACAGAAGGTGTTTCTCCCCCAGTAATTTCACTAATTGTAGGATAAGCGAATATACCAGCTTGACCAAAATTGAAATCCAGCGAGCCGTCTTGATTAAACCGTGCAAGAACATTACTCAGCGTTGACGTTCCAGAGACGATATATTTGCCATCGGCGACTTGTTCCGCGCTTTAGGGAGTAAATCTATAGGCACCTTGCACACCATCGGTAAGTAGTGTCGCGCCATGTTCAGCAAAGCTAGTATCCACAGATAGCGTATTAGCATCCAATCTCATTAGATACTTTCTGATGATCGGTCCATTGCCAAATAGGAAAGAGGTATTACCACCGATGAGAAAACTATTACCGTTATTGACAGCATCGGCAAAAGTTATACCTGGGCCACCTGAGTCTTGGAATAACGTATTAAATACAATTTGCGCTGTTACTTCTCGGAGTAATGTACCTTCAGGATTACTATCATAATTAAATCTGACTAAAGCAATTCTGCCTACACTACCAAGGCCGGCAACCACAAACTCGCCGTTGGTTGTTTGGGTGATGCCCTCTGCTTCAACCCTGACGTTATTGGTAAAATGAAATTTGTGAAATCCGCCAGAGAGTCTTCCTCTATTAGAGCTAAGACTGGCCACATACCATCCGGCAGTGCTTGAATTTACAGAAGAAGTACCAACCACAATCAGTCTACCCGCAAAATTGCCGGTCTTGACTTCGATGATCTTATTCAGCCAATCATTGAGTTGGTTTGTGGTATCCATGACAACTATACCGGGCCCTTGGTTACCGAAATCGGGACAGTAAGCCCCATTTTCATCGATACACATAACAAGCATGCCAACATCTGTTCCACCAACGAGGTAATAGTTACCGTTGCTGTGATGAATAAGATCTCTGATAAATGCGCCGCTAACGGAAGTAATCAACGTACCATCGACATCAAAGCTAGTATCCGGTAAGCCATCTGAGGTAAAGCGAGCAATATGAATAACCCGCCCATTGCTGCCAGATGCCGAAGCACCCGCTATAACCAAGCGACCCTGATTATCCAATAGTGATGCTTGCTGTTCGACAGCATCACTAAAAACGGCGCTGACTATACCACCGTTGCCAAAGCTGGTATCCAGATTGGCTGGTTGTGATGAGTGAGCAGTGAGATGAACGAAGAAAAAGAGAGTGATTATAATAAATGAGCGTAGCCTTGACAGAAAGTCAGCATATTGCATAGATCATTACTCCAAAGATCGGTTGAATAGCCCAATTTAATATTTATTACCGGTGGCCTTCCTGCCATGATTCGATCTTTCCTGAAAAAAACGTAAATATTACCGAGTAAGACTATACAGGGTTTATCTAAACGTACAGGCGAGCGCTTAATAAAGTGATTTAGACAATCAATGTACTTTTAAATCTAAAAAGTTAATTTAACTGCTATCTTATATTGTTTTCAGTTTAAAATATAATTAACTTGCAAATGATAAATAATTTAGGTAAACAAATTTTTTGTCTCACAAAAAGAAAGGCAGAATTCTGGGGATTCGGTTTTTAATCTAGAGCGTCGGTTTTTAATAATGTTGGCCTATAACAAAATTAATGTTACGCCATAAGGTTCAATGTGATGACACGAAACTACACATCTAGATACACAAAAAAAACAGCTTCAATGATCTAGATGCTTCAAGAGCAAAAAAATTGAGGTTTAGCCCTTAAATTAAAGTTAGTAATTGAGTATTGCTAACAATCTAAAAATGTCCATCGCCCACAAACACAATTGATAAAACCGTTATTTTTCGTTTTATTCTCGGCAACCGCTATAAAAATTTATTCTAATTTTTTGTTAGGTAGATTGTTGATTGAATTGTCTTGAGAAAGCTTGAGGGTCAACTATTTGATTTTGCAACTATAACTAAAGTTATACTTTGGCAGAATGCAGCCGAAACTAGAAACCGATTGAGGACACCCAGATCAGTGAAAGCACTACGGCCAAGCAAGCCTATTCGATTAAAATGATTGGTCTTCTACTATTAAAGCGGCATTTATAAAAATAAGCCGTCTATAGTTCTTATACCCAAGAAGGAGCTAATAGCTAGGGAGAAAACGATAGTATAGCGGCAGGACTGCTAAAAACAGGCAGCGAAAGCTGAAGTAAACCATCGAACAACTCGATAAACTTATTCCAGCTCAGCCCTAAACTAGCAGCAAAGTCGAGAACGGCTTGCGCTAGCCTTTCCATAACAAAGGAATTGCAATTCGTTTAATTGTATCCTAAAACAAAGCTGCGGTTTTCTGTTGGCTTCATAGTGATAAAACTTGGACGAAAAAACGGTGTTATTTTCTGTGCATTTTCACCTGAGGCCAACTTTGTCTGCTGCTTTGCTTGCGTGGATTTTCCGGTCATCTCAGAATTGGGTAGTTGAACTTGTTGCATATCAATCTCCTTAACAATCTAATCCTTACTTCTTTTCATATGCTTTACCCCTAATCCTCATACCGCAGTAATAGCAGTTGAAACCAGGCCCGTATTGCAATAGTAAAGTACAGCTTGAATACTAAGTAAAGTACCAATACCCGGTACAATAATAATTTTTGATTTGAGTCAGAGCTTATTTTAAAGGGTGGGTATCCGCTCAAAAATGTAAGTTTTCCGTAGATTGCTTACACTAACTTTCAAGCTTACGTTTGCCATCAGCTACAACACAAACATGAAGGCCAAAAAACCTAGTCACACTACTTCGTACCGACGTGTGTTTAATAATAGCCTGCACGAATTTGTTGGCAAGATAAAATATTGCCATTTATCGACTTAAAATAGCCTATTATGAATTATTGCCGAATTAAATTATGTGGTAGTAAAAATTCACATTACATATCGTGGGAACTTTTTTAAAAACTGACAAGAGCCTATATAAAAATGTCACAGGAACGTCGCTATTGCCCTAAAAATGGTCGAGATAGCTAAACGCTACGCACCAAAAGGTGACGCTCAAATTAGCTTGAGATACAACATTACTGGGGCAGATAAAACCAAATTTCATCGCCAAACGCCCAGTGCGGCTCGCTCTCACGCAGCACGACCCCGTCCTTCTCTAACTTAAGCAGATGAGCCCAAAGCGACAGTTGCGCAACCGGGTGCAACGACACGTCCACATCCTCATAAACCTGGGGTGTTAATGCAGTTAAACTACCTTGTCGCTCTTGCTGTAATACTTTCAACACCTTTGCTTCACGCCTCATACGATGGTCTATGATGCCTTGGATAGCTTGAATCGGTTCTGGCATAACATCACCGTGACCAGGACATAAAGCGCTGATGTTATAATTTTTCAGGTGTTCCAGCGACGCCAAGTAATCGGCCATATCACCACTCGGAGGGATAATGACCACCGTAGAGCCATTGATAATATGATCACCTGTAAATAGCATGCCTTCTTCTTCCACTAGATAGCAGAAATGGTTAGCAACATGACCAGGTGTATGGATGGCGAGCAATGTATATTCTGAGGTTTTAAGGCATTCGCCATGCTGAATATTACGCACCACCGTAAAAGTGCTATCTTGGTGCCCATCATCAGTCATGACAGCACCTATTAACTGTGCGCCTGTTTTGGCGGCTAGCACCGCCGCCGCCGGAGAGTGGTCTGGATGAGTGTGGGTCACTAAAACCCAGCGCAATTTATCGCCAACCACGTTGAGAATAGCGTCAATGTGAGCCGTATCATTGGGGCCCGGATCGACAATAGCTAGCTGCTCTCTACCAACTATATAGGTGTTAGTACCTGGCCCTGTCATCACTCCCCCATTGCCCGCAACCAACCGCCGTATTCTATCGGTCAGCTGTTCAACAATACCTGGGGTTACACTATTCATTGTCTCACTATGTATTAATCATTAGTCATTAATTTGGGTGCGGTCTCAATTTAGTAACCTCAGCCAATTTGCCGTTTAGCCGACAAGCTAAAGCGTGACTACTGGGTCCACGTCAGCCGAATAATCCACAGTGTCAAAGCTGAAACCGAATAGCTTTAAAAACTCCGTTTGATAACCTTTATAATCAGTCAACTCATTAACGTTATCAGTGTTTACCTGCTGCCATATATCTTCTACTTGCCGCTGTACCTCGGGCAACAGTTCATTACCATCCATCCTTAGTCGACCTTGGTCATCAGTCTCTGGGGATTGTTGTATTAGCAGTTTCGCAAACAACCCCTGAACCTGTTCAATACAACCTTCATGGGTACCTCTCTCCTTCATTACTTTATACAAAATTGAAATATAGAGAGGCATCATAGGAATCGCGGAACTCGACTGTGTCACCAGTGCCTTTAATACAGCAACAAAAGCCCGCCCACCTATCGACTGTAGCTGCCCACTTATTGCCGCAACAGCCCGATCTAAATCTTCTTTCGCTTTGCCAATGGTGGCGTCGCCATAAAGTGGCCGCGTTAATCTATCACCAATGTAAGTGTAAGCGATAGTCTGGCACCCCTCTGCCAGTAAACCAGCGTCATTTAACGCGGCTATCCACATTTCCCAATCTTCACCGCCCATTACTTTGACAGTACCGGCAATTTCGTCATCCGTTGCCGCCGACAACTCGACGTCCTTGACAACGCCTTTGTCCGTATCGAGTGTTTTCGCCACGATAGATTGGCCAACAGGTTTTAACACTGAGTTATATATTTCACCCGTTTTAGGATGTTGGCGGCGCGGTGATGCCAAACTATAAACCACCATATCAACCTGACCTATACCATCTTTTAACATGGCAATAGTTTCCGCTTTCACTTCATCAGAAAATGCGTCTCCGTTAATGCTCTCTGCATAAAGCCCAGCTTCTTTCGCCGCCTGTTGAAATGCCGCTGAGTTATACCAGCCCGCAGTGGCGCAACGCTTTTCTAACGGCTCTTTCTCAAAGAAAACACCTAGCGTTGCCGCCCCACAACCGAATGCTGTTGTGATGCGGGAGGCCAAACCATATCCGGTGGAAGCACCAATGATGAGTACTTTTTTGGGGCCATCAATATTGCCCTGCTGTTTAACATAATTAATCTGGGCCTGAACATTGGCAGCACAGCCTTCCGGATGAGCTGACGTACAAATAAAACCACGAACTTTTGGTTTAATAATCATCAATAATACCCTATTTACTTAATGCTATAAGTTAACCAAATAAATTAGCCAGGCCAATCAAAACAGTTTTTAAACAAATCTCAGATTAACATGGAACCACAAAACTGGGGCTATTATAATGCTCTAAACTCAGGAAGCTAGCGGGTAAACGCTACAATGCGACGGAAAAAACAGTTTGACGGCATATATCGTCGATACCGCAGTCACCGTTATAGCCGTATAATAGCCCCTGTACATACTACCAAGTGACAGTCTATTACCAATTGCTGTTACCTATTACTAAGCCCCTATACCTAACCCATGCCGAAGTGACTCTACTATGTGTAAGCTACTTTTTAATACTCCGCCAAACTGGGTTGAAGCCATTATGGCAGATTTCGATGCTTTTCTACTTGATCATGCTGCTGCGGAGAAGAAAGCGTCTGGCATGGCAATGTCAATGGTCTCTCATTACCCAGACAAACCCGAACTCGTCAAAGCTATGACTGAGCTCGCTATTGAAGAATTAAATCACTTTAAAGAAGTCACTAAGATTATATACGCTCGCGGATTGCAACTCGGTGCTGATACAAAAGATGATTACATCAATCAATTTCGCAAACTAATTCGTACAGGCCCCGATGACTATATGCTAGACCGGCTATTAGTTGCAGCAATTGTTGAGGCAAGGGGCGCGGAGCGCTTTGGACTGATTGCCGCAGCACTAACTGATAACAGCTTAAAACATTTTTATGAGGCAATAACACGTTCGGAGCAACGGCATTTCAAGCTTTTTCATGACCTGGCTATACTCTATTTTGATAACAATCTGGTGGCTGAAAGGTTAGAAGCTTTACTACACCATGAAGCTGATATAGTGGCTTCCCTTCCCATCACCCCTGCACTGCATTAGCGCACACATGGTTACCGAAAAGTATCTCCTCCACTATGCCGAGCCAGAGGTGCTAGCCTTTACAGACTTCCCACAAGACAGATGCTTTCAACATGTGTTGGTCATCCCAGCCTGTAATGAGCCACCTCATTTTATTGATCGCTTACTCAATACTGTTAAGGATTCCGTCTTAGTTATAGTGGTTATCAATCAATCCGACCCTGTAGACGTCACCACTACAACGACAAATTGCCAATTACTCAATCATTTTCACCGTAGCACCCAACAGCAATGGCAATCAACTGATGGTCAGAGTACATTACTGTGTCATACTCATATTGGATTTCTCGTTATTGACCGGTTCACATCAGGCAGAACAATACCGATAAAACAAGCTGTTGGTCTGGCTAGAAAAATTGGTAGCGACATCGCAACCAACTTAATAGCTAATAACGTTATCGTAAATCAGTGGATACACTGTTCCGATGCTGATGCCCTACTTCCCGACAACTATTTTTCGATAGACTTCGAGCAGTATGGCGATAACCATTCTGTTCTTATTTATCCATTCCAACATTTTATTCCACGGAATGCTCAACCCAATCAACGCGAATTTGCTGCTTTGCTATATGAAATATCATTGCGCTACTATGTCTTTGGCTTACAGTACGCTCACTCAGACTATGCTTATTACACTATTGGCAGCACCCTAGCAGTTCACCACCGTCATTATGCTGGCGTGCGGGGCTTTCCGAAACGCGCGGCAGGTGAAGATTTTTATTTATTAAATAAGCTAAGTAAAGTTGGTAAAGTCACTCAACTATCAACACCAGTGCTGACATTAGAATCACGCTTTTCAAACAGAGTGCCATTCGGCACAGGCCCCGCGTTACAACAGATTGTCCAGCTTAACAATGCTCTAGCAGACTATCTTTATTATAATCCCTTTATCTTTCAACTGCTCCAACACTGGCTTGGTTTTACTCATCAGCTATATATCCATGGCAAATCGCTAACCGATTGCAATCTCGAGCAAGCCTTACATCATTACTTAAAGCGCCAGCAGGACACCACCAGCGCAAAACGAACGGCTACTCAGCTCACTGACTGTCTGCAGTTTCTTAACATCCACGAAGGTTTAGATCATGCGTTCAAGCAAAGCCGTTCAGATCAACAATTCCTGAGTCATCTGTCAACCTGGTTTGACGCGTTCAAAACCCTAAAATTTATTCACTTTATGCGAGATAACTATTATCCATCAGTAACTATCGATAAAGTGTGGCAGTTTGTTTTTAACGATGACAGAAAAACTCTCCAAGAGGGTGTCAGCTTCCCACAACTTCTCTCATTCAATGATAAACTCTATCAGCTTACCATTAACAAACAATGCCTCAATGTAGACAGCTAGGGCACCTCTGAACAATGAGGAAATGCTTCAGCAAGGACTTAGGCGTAGCGCCACGAGGCGCCGTGCGAAGGGCAATGCTGGTTGTCATTGGCGAGCACGGCAACGACGCGAGCTGCGCCTAAGCCCTTGCCCATAGGGGCATTTTGTCTGTC
>JANQMK010000416.1 GCA_028280085.1 Pseudomonadales bacterium | reverse complement strand
TATTGAACTGATGCCGTGCTCTGATGATAAATACTATGCCTTCAAATATGTTAATGGACATCCAAAAAATACGGCAGAAGGCAAACTTTGTGTTGTTGCATTAGGCGTTTTAGCTGATGTTGATAGCGGTTACCCGTTGATGGAATGTGAAATGACATTGTTAACCGCGATCAGGACCGCCGCGACGGCAGCCCTAGGGGCCAAATACCTTGCAAGAAAAGATAGCCGCCACGTGGCAATTATTGGTACTGGTGCACAGGCTGAATTTCAAATTGCTGCCTTGAAAACAGTTTTTCCACTAACTAAGGTCAGTTACTACGATATTGATGCCGCCGCCATGCGCAAGTTTCACGGTCATATGGACGGCGATATTGATGTGCTAGTGCCTTGTGATAGTGTTGCTACTGCTGTCCAAGGTGCTGACATTGTTGTCACAGCAACTGCATCCAAACAAAAGAATATTATTGTTTCTGCTGATATGTTAGAGCCGGGTATGCATATTCATGCCATGGGCGGTGATTGTCCCGGCAAAACTGAGTTTGATGCGAGCGCGCTACAGCGCTGCAAGGTGGTAGTCGAGTATATAGAACAAAGTATGATTGAAGGCGAAATTCAAGATTGTGGTAGAGAGGCTGTGCACGCAGAACTGTGGGAAATTGTCAGCGGTTTCAAAGCCGGGCGACAGAATGACGATGAGATCACCTTCTTTGACTCGGTGGGTTTCGCGGTAGAAGACTTATCAATATTAAAGCTGATATATCAGTTGTCTGAACAAGAAGGCATTGGCGAAATGACGTATATGATCCCTGATCTTGCCAATCCAAAAGATCTTTACGGTTTACTGTTTTCGCCTTAGTGAGGTTAGACATTACGGTGGTGAATTATCTCCGTGCCCTAGCTCGTGCTTATCGGTATTTGTGCTATGGACTTTTGAGATAATTAGGGTCGCCATACAAGGAGCCGACAATGTCGCTAATCAAACGTTTGGTTTTATTGTGTCGGTCGTGAGTAGGCTCGTATTCAGCAATTTCAATTCCAATCAATTTTTCACAGTTGTTAATGGCTTTCAGGGCTGAGCATAAGTCAGCCGAAGATATACCATCAGGCTCCGGTGTGCCCACGGCCGGGGCGTCTTTGGGGTCAATTGCATCTAGGTCAATACTGATGCCGAAGTAATCCCAGCGATTAGAAGCGTCGTCGATTAAATGCCTAAACATGGTTGGGAAATCTTTGGCTTGATTAACTTGATGATTGGAAAAAATAGTGACATCGAGTTTTTCTAATAAATCCCTTTCTTCAGACTCATAACTGCGTATCCCCAGCATGAGCAAGTTATCAGCGTTAAGTTGGTTTTTGGCAGGACACAGCGACTGTAACGCTTTGCCCCCTTTGCCTAATAAGGCGGCAACTGGCATACCGTGAATGTTGCCGGACGGCGATGTCTCAAAAGTATGGGCATCAAGGTGTGCATCTATCCACACCAGGCCAAATGTAGTGGGGTCAGGAATCCCATTGATGACGCCGGACCAGGTTCCCATGGCACATGAATGATCGCCCCCGATGACGATAAATGGCGAGCTATTTTTAACTAGTGTTTCTGTTTGCCGGCTGAGTTGTTGGCACAATTTGGCCAGCGATTGCTGTAGCGCTTGGTTATTCTTGGGTTGTGTTAATTGAGGGCGAATGGTTGAATGCCAGTGTAGGTTCACGCCATATTGTTGGCCTAAGTCCTCGATAAAAGAGGACTGATAAAGTATCTGTGGCCCCAATTCACAATGGGCGTTGCGTGCCCCTAGATGTGAGGCAACGCCGATAACTTCTATCGGTCTCATATACGGCTCACTCGTCAACAGCTTGGTAAAGATGACTAGCTTTACCTCTAATAATAGCAAATATTGTTCTATCGTTTAGATCATATTTTCAGTAAATGTGCTAAGTATCAACAGGTTGGCTATATTCCTGAGGGCACTTTTCAGTGTGGTTTGCACTGTTAATTACGCTGTACCAACTGTATTATTAACGACAAGAAAATTGAGCGAGCTTGCTCACTAACAAATGGAATGAAAATTTGCTGTACAATGGACGAAATGTAGCGCGATATATCAGTGCAGAATGGCTTTAGCGCTTGCTCGATGCGGTTATCGAAAACAGGGTGTGAAAGTTATTCATACTTTTAGCTACTTAAAAGAAGCTGTAGCGTTATAAAGAGTTGGCAAACGGGTGTGTATGACCATATTGGGTGGTAGATATTGGTCCTACAAGCCTGTATATCTATATTTCTATTCTATATAGTAGCGTCACTATAATAGTGCCGCATTAACAATAGTGCTGTAATAACAATAGTGCCGTAATAACAATAGTGCCGTAATAACAATAAAAGCAGGGAAGCTTATGTTACCAACAATGATGGATACTCAACTGAGTGTTGCCGATCTCATTGAATATGCTGGCTCAAATTATAGTGCAGAAGAGATAGTCAGTCGTTGTGTGGAAGGTGGAATACATCGATATACGTACCAAGATTGTTTGCGACGCACTAAAAAGCTTGCCAATGCCTTAACTAAACTTGGTGCAAAGCAGGGGCAATGCATCGCTACGCTTGCGTGGAATACTTATCGACATATAGAGCTTTATTACGCTGTTACCGGAATTGGTGCAATAACCCATACGATTAATCCTCGTCTGTTTCCAGAACAAATTACCTATATTGTTAACCATGCTGAAGATCAGATTGTTTTTGTAGATTTGTCGTTTGTACCCATACTTGAAAAGATCTCGGATGATCTGACTAGCGTGGCCCACTTTGTCGTAATGACTGATCGAGCCCATATGCCCGAATCGCAACTCAACTTATTGTGCTACGAAGAACTTATAGAGCCAGAAAGCGACAGTTACGATTGGCCGTCCCATCGAGAAGACGCGCCGGCGGCGCTTTGCTATACCTCCGGTACGACCGGTAACCCCAAAGGCGTTCTCTATACACATCGGTCAACCTTGCTACATGCCTATGCTGCTTCTCAGGTTTTGCAGGCGAGTGCGTTAAATATCATTTTGCCGGTAGTGCCTATGTTTCATGTCTGCGCTTGGGGGATTCCCTATATGGCTACTATGGTGGGCTGTAAACTGGTTTTACCCGGGGCTGGCATGGATGGACAGTCTCTCTATGAGTTAATTGACAATGAGCAGGCTGATCTCATTGTTGGCGTGCCGACGGTGTGGCTAAATTTATTGACATACCTGCGAGCCGCAGGCGAGAAATTAACGTCAGTTAAACGCACCTTGGTGGGAGGGGCTGCAGCACCTTTGTCAATGATAAGGGAGTTTCAGGAAGAGCATGACGTATTTTTGTTACATGGTTGGGGTATGACGGAGATGAGTCCGCTAGGTACTGTTAATAATATGACCTCGGCAATGACTAAAATGCCTTTAGAAGAACGTTATCGGGTCCAAATGAAGCAAGGTAAACCTGTATTTGGTGTTGAGTTAAAGATCGTTGATGATAATAATCATGAGTTGCCAAAAGATGGTAAAAGCTTTGGTCGATTAATGGCGCGCGGGCCCTGGATTGCGAGTGCTTACTATAAGAGTGAAGATAAGTCCTCATGGGTAGATGGTTGGTTTGATACCGGCGATGTCGCCACCTTATCTCCTGATGGTATGATGCAAATCGTTGATCGTAGTAAAGATGTGATTAAGTCTGGCGGTGAATGGATAAGTTCGATAGATTTAGAGAACACAGCATTAGGTCATGATGCAGTTAGTGAGGCATGTGTTATTGGTGTACCTCACCCTAAGTGGAATGAACGGCCCTTGTTGTTGGTGACGACGCATAAACCGACGACGAAGGAGTCGATCTTGACGTTTTTGGCAGATAAAGTCGCGAAATGGTGGCTACCTGATGATGTGATCTTTGTTGATGAGCTGCCTCATAATGCGACGGGAAAATTGTATAAACTCGATTTAAGGCAACAGTATCAGGACCATTTGCAGTCGTCTGAACAATAGCTATGGGTACAACCATAGTGATGAGAGTCACTGCAAATGGTGTCGGAAGGCTGCGTTATTAATTCATGGTATTAGGTATGATGCCCATTGATTTTGGGGTTGGCGTGTTTACCGGGTTATAAATAGACCGAAAATAGAACGTTCTTGAATGAAATGTGGTCGCCATCAGGCGGTATCGATAATTATCCTGTTAATTATCTTTTGACATTTATTATGGTGGGTATTGGTTTTTCGCCTATTCTTATACTTGACGCTATGACACTGATGGGACCAATATTAATACTGACTAGCGGATAGTAGGTTTGCTGGGTTAGAAAATGCAAGGTTTTGATAGCTAGAAGAGACAGCATTTTGATAGGTAGATTCTTTCGAAAAAAGAAAACTAGTGATTCTAACTCGCAGAGCACAGCATCGCTGACAAAAAAAAGTGATCAAATACCCTCTGCTAAAGCTAGTGTAAATTCAAACGCGCGAGACGCTGTTAATCGTCAAGTTGGAAGCAACCAGAAACAACGCACGAGCCACTCCAAGCAAAAACCAAATTGGTCTTTGGCACAGTTTCAGGTACCTGAAGAGCCGGGCAAATTGCGCTTTCATGACCTTGAATTGCCACTTGATCTTTTACATGCCATTGCCGACCTAGGGTTTCAGTACTGTTCACCGATTCAAGCCCTAGCTTTGCCGCAAGCCCTAGATGGCTATGACGTTGTTGGCAAGGCTCAAACGGGTACTGGCAAAACCGCAGCGTTTCTTATCGCCATTATTACCGATCTTATTGAAAACCCTGTGGAGCATGAACGTTATTTGGGTGAGCCGCGAGCGTTAATTATTGCTCCCACGCGCGAATTGGTTATTCAAATTGCTAAAGATGCAAAGCAATTGACGAAGTATATTGATTTGGGGCTGTTAACCCTTGTTGGGGGTATGGATTACGGCAAGCAACTCAATGACCTTAATAGCAAGCTAGTGGACATTGTTGTGGCAACGCCTGGCAGATTGATGGATTTTCAGAGTCGTGGTGACATTCATCTTGATCAGATTGAAGTGCTGGTTATCGACGAAGCCGACCGCATGTTAGACATGGGCTTTATTCCTCAAGTGCGGCGTATCGTTCGCTGCACGCCACGCAAAACACATCGGCAGACTTTACTGTTTAGCGCGACGTTTACCCCGGAGGTCATTGAATTAACTGAACAGTGGACAAAAGATCCAAAAATCATTGAAATCGAGCCTGAACAAGTAGCTTCTAATAATGTGGAGCAAGTGGTTTATTTGGTTTCAACAGCGGATAAGTTCAAGCTGTTATTCAATCTTATTCAGCAAGATGGCTGTGAAAGTATTATTGTCTTCGCGAATCGGCGAGACGAAGCTAGACGTCTGCAGGAAAAGCTCAGTAACTATGGTATTCGCTGTGGCTTACTGTCGGGTGAAGTTGCGCAGAATAAACGGGTGCGTACCCTAGAGAACTTTCGTGCAGGCAAATTTCAAATTATGGTAGCGACCGATGTGGCGGGTAGAGGCATTCATATCGATGGCATTAGTCATGTTATCAACTTTACATTACCAGAAGATCCTGAAGACTATGTTCATCGTATTGGTCGTACTGGACGAGCCGGGGCAAAAGGCACTTCGGTCAGTTTCGCTTGTGAAGATGACTCTTTTTTATTGCCCGATATAGAAAATTTATTGGGTGAGCGATTGCCTTGCGTGCAACCTGATCCGGCGTTGCTGAGCGAATTGCCGGATCCACAAAACTATAAACCAGAACAGGCTAATCAAAACGGTGAGAATGTGCATTCACCCACTTCGCAAAAGAAACGGCCCAGAAAAAACCGGCCTTCTCCTGATAATAAGAATAAACGCCGTTAGTTGAAGGCCAATATATCATGTCATTTGAGCTTTTAGTTTTTCTTCCTTGACCCAGAAAGCGGTAGCGCCGGCCACTGCGGCTGGGATAACAATAATGCTAAATAAAGGTATTGTCAGCATAATTGTGATAACGGCACCAAATGCTAAGGTTGGCGCTCGGTGGTTGTCGAGGTGCTGTTTAAGCGCAGTGAATTTCAATTGGTTTGCGTCAATGGGATAATCTAAATATTGCACCGACATCATCCAAGCGCCAAACAAAAACCATAATAGTGGTGAAAATGCATTTACCGCAGGGATAAAAGTCAATATAAATACCAACAGCAGTCTTGGTAGATAGTAAAGTAACTTCCGGATTTCTCGTCCTAGACTGGTATGGATTGATTTGAGAATCGCAATCCAACCATCTTCGGTAGAGATTGGTTGTCCCGTAACAAAACATTCGGTCTTTTCTGCTAGCAGGCTTAAAAAAGGCGCAGCAAGTAGATTCGTGATAAGTGTAAAGGTCAGGGCGGCAATTAGCAGGAGAGAAATGAATAGGACTGACTGGATCAGCCAAATGAGCCACTCCCAATCGGGTAAGAATCCCATTAAATAATTCGTTACTGGTCCGAAATAAGAGATCGAAAAATAACCTACAATGCAGTAGATCAATAGGCTAACAATGATAGGGGCAATGACAAAAACTCGTAGTTCTGGCTGTCTAATCAGTTTAAAGCCTTCCAATGCGTAAGTGACGCCTTTAAACGGTTGGATTTTCATGTGTAATGTCCTAGTCAGTATTTTCTCTGGATATTGTATTGTCAGCTTACTCCGATGGCCAGTAAAAAGCGGCAAACGGTATGGTGTAACTAAGCGCTTTAGTTGCCTTAGCTATCTGACCGGCTTTTTGTTGAATGCTGCTAGCTATTATTAATAGAGTTACACAAATACCCTCATGTTTTATGACAAATGTAGGTAACCGGTAGCGTTCTCTATTCAGGTGTTTTACTGCTCAAGTCATGATGTGGTCGCGTTGATATTTTGTTCTATACTCTAGTGACCAAATTATTGAGATATCTCTTAGGTTGTTAAACTGCAGCTATTGCCTGAAATTGAAAACACTTGTGGAAGATAATCGCTATGGAAGATAGTCGGGGTCCATCAATTCAATCTACAATAATGGCGGCAAAAATCACACGAATTACCGCATTCTTTGTGGTTGTGGTCATGTCTATTGGTTGGATTCGGGCGATGTTACCTCATCTCTCTGATGAAATATGGCAGGATGAGTCCTATACCCTATTGTATTTCTCCGGTAAAGGCCTGTTTTACTCTCTATCGGACTACCATCAACCCAACAACCACATGTTGTTTAGCATATTGCTTTCAGCTTGGTGGGATTGGGGTGATTCTATTGTTTATACTCGTTCTTTGCTTTTTATTAGCTTTATTCTTACCTACATAGTTTTTATAGTGGCTGCCGCACGAACGGGTGGGCATATTACTGCAGCGGTTGCCGCGATCCTTTTTCTATGTAGCTCTCCCATCGCAAATTATGCGCTCGAGCTACGTGGCTATGCATTGTCTTGGTTATTTGTCGCATTGATGCTATATGCGTTACCGCCATTTTTTCAAGGCAAAAAGCATTGGGGAGCCGTGTATGCTTTGGCGGCGGCGCTGAGTGTTTTTACCGTACCGACTAATGCCATGGTTTGTCTGCTTTTTTTGATTTGGTTTGTCATCGTTAGTCTGAGTCAAAAAGATTTCGCTCGAAATAAGATAAGCCAGTTGGCGTTAATCGGCTTATCACCATTGATAGGTTTAATGCCTTACTTAATGCATTGGCAAAATTTTAAGCTCCATGCTGCCGCTACTAGTGGCTGGGGTAAAATGGAGCTCCTGTCTCATCTGGTAGAGGCGCTTATTTCTGATTTTTTGCTGTTAGTGCCTATGGTGGTGATGGGTATAGGTATTTTGACAATGCAAACAGTCCGAAGCCGTGTTCCAGGTCTCGTTAGCCTGCGGGGGCATTTTATCCTTGTAGTGAGTTTCTTATTGCTGATCCCTATTTGGATTTTTATGAGTTCCAGCACACCATTTCCGCGAAATTTTTTGTCGTTTTTTCCGCTCTTTATTTACCTGTTGGCTTATTTAATCAGTATTTTTTGGCAGAGCATAAATAAAAAGTTAAACCAGAATAGGGATAGCATTTTTTTGCTGGTCTTGCTTGCAGCAGGGCTTTTTATGCAGGATATCAAATCTTGTGGTCGTATTAATCTGCCGGAAAAAAATAGTATGGATTTGTGTCAGCAGTCGTTTCATTCTGATTTTTATCCTTCTCAAGTTGTTAACTATTTGGAAAGCAAAGCTGCGGGCAAACCCATATACGCTGTGTCGGATTTTGATGGCTTTTATAATTTGCAGGTTGTGTTAAAAAACCGCTCGCTTGAAAATATCCTGATAGTACACACAAATCGATGGCAGAGTTTTTCGCAACTATTTCCTGTCAATAAACCTGAGACAATAATCGCCACCAGCGTAGCAGAACTAACCCTAATGGCGAATAAAATCGGGGTGCAACCGTCAGATTACAAAGAAATTAAAAATTTTGGTTTTTTTCGTGTCTATGGGCTGAAGTAGTTTGCTTTGTGTAAAGCGCTAAGGCCGCTGTTTTACTATAAGCTTTGTCTATAACTTTGACTGCTTGATTCATGCACTGAAATTGATTTGATAAGGGAAGGTGGTATGTTTTTTTGAATTGCATAAACCCTGATTATACATATAGCAAAATGGTCTAGTTTAGAATTTTGGTTTGTCGTTGCATTACTTGCAATAGAAAAAGCAAAACAATAAAAAAATCAATTAGGTAGTTCTGCGGTAACATTTATTTCAGCGAATTCTGTTCGAGTATCCGGTCAGCTTCCTTTATAAATCCTTGTATATACTTTAATGAGCCTTTGCCAATATTGGGGATTTATAACCTATGGATGACTTTACCAAAATGACACAATTGCTTTTAAAGGACTATAAAGGTGAGGAGCCGGCGATTCATCTTTTGCTGATAGAAGATGATTTGTCAGATGTCGAGCGTATCAAGTCATTACTTGATAAATCTGCCACTAAATACTTTGTTTCTCAAGCTAGCTCATTAAGAGAGGCTATGCTGATTTTGCAAACGGAGTCGAAAAATATAGACATTATATTGGCCGACACTACGCTGCCAGATTGTCATGGCATCGAAATAGTGCGTGAGCTGACAATAGAAAATGAGACAACACCTATTATTGTACTGAGCCATATACAAGATGACGATTTTGTAGAACAGTGTCTTAATATTGGCGCTCAAGATTTCTTAATTAAAAAAGTGGAAGATAAACGCACCTTGCAACGCGCGATACATCATGCGATATTGCGTCGAAAAGAAATCCTGCGGTATTCTTCATTAGTTAAAACAGATCCCTTGACGGGTTTAGCTAGCAGGGAGTATTTTCACAATAGCCTTGCCCGTGCTATGGCAAAGGCATCGCGCAATCTAACTCGGGTAGCGCTTATTTATTTTGACCTCGATCGATCTAAACAGATTAGTGATACTCTAGGGCATGCAGCGGGAGATAGGCTGTTAATTGAGGTCTCAAAGCGTTTGACAAACGTTTTGCGCTCTCGCGATACATTGGCACGATTGGGAGGGGACGAATTTGCGGTTGTAGTGGAAAATATTTCAGATGCTGAAGAAGTTATAACCGTCGCCGACAGCATTCTTCAAGAATTTTTGTCTGAATTTACACTTTGTCAAACGAAGGTTCGTGTTAGCACTAATATTGGTATATCTGTGTTTCCAGAGGACGGTAAAGATTTTGAGACTCTGTTACAAAATGCTGATATAGCAATGTCTCAGGCGAAGTGTTTAGGGCGAAATCGATATCAATTCTTTGAATGGGATATGCATCGCGACAATGTTCAGCGCATGGAACTTGAAAAGGATATGCGTCGTGCCATTGAAAATGATGAGTTTGAATTATTCTATCAACCCAGAATAGATATCAATACTGGGCTGACAGTGGGTTTGGAAGCCCTGTTGCGTTGGCATCACACTCGGCTCGGTTTGATTCCTAATGATCAGCTTATCACTATAGCGGAAAAAAGCGGCTATATCGTTGAAATAGGCCAATGGGTGTTGACGCGTGCATGTCAACAGATTAACGATTGGCACAATGCAGGCTTAGTTGTACCTCGGATTGCTATCAATCTTTCTGCAGTAGAGTTAGAACATAGTGGTTTTGCTGACTGGTTTACTCGCACCATGCGTAGTTGGCATGTGTCTCCAGACAGTATTGAACTCGAGGTAACTGAAGCAACTTTGATGAAAGATGTGGAACAGTATTGTGCGATATTAAGTGAGTTAAAAGCCCTGGGTATTACTATCGCCATTGATGATTTTGGCTTAGGCTATTCGTGTTTGTCCAACCTACAATACATGCCTATCGACTGTTTGAAAATTCACGAATCACTGGTAAAACGAGTAACCAGTGAAGATACGGCCTTCATCCACGCTATTGTTGCGCTCGGTCATAGTCTAAATTTGCGACTTGTCGCTGAAGGTGTGGAGACAATGCAGCAAAAAGATGTGTTGGCTCGAGCTGGTTGTGATTATGTTCAGGGACATTTAATAGCTGCTCCGGTTGCTGCTCAGACTGTTGAGTCATTTATGGTGCAGCGCCGGTCTATCGTGAATAGTTAGTTTTGGGTCAATAGCTGTTAACGCGCTGCTTTTATCGCATTGCTCCTGGTTGTGCAGTAAAGTCTTGTCGCTTGGTAGTTATCTATCGTCCTAATATGAAGAAGATCTATGAAGGGGAACTCGATCAGGTTAAATATCGATCTGTTTTTTTTATAGATTGCCACTATTTTATTTTGCAGTGCATTTCATGTAAGTAAAGTCTGTATTAAAATCGGAGGTTTGACTTTAACCGTGGTAACTGTCTTATGTGGCTCATTAAATGTATCTTATCTATTTTCAATTTCATTGCTATCGCAGGCTTGTCCGTGCCGCTCGCTGCTGATTCAGTGCTGCCTCAAAACAATGAAGTTACCGCTCCGCTAAGAGCATCCGTCACCTGGCATGCTAAGCTGCGGCCTGAGGATGTTATGAAAATCTTCACTGATTTTAAGTCTTATGGCGAGTGGGCTTTTCCTAAACCTGAACAAGTGATTGTCGACAACATTGGCCGCGATGATGGCCGTATAGGGGTGGGTTCTCTAATTAGTTTTACGCCAGGTAGTATCGATGAAGTTATTGCTTATGATGAAGGAAAACAGTTAGTAACTAAGCCGGTTTGGCCACAGTGGCGGGTAGAGCTGTTAGGTGATCAGCAACGGGTTGTATATATAGAAAGTGACGGTAATGGCGGTAGCCGTGTTTATTTCCGACATTATTTTGAATCACAGAATTTAGTTGGGTTCAGTGCTGAAAGAGCTGTGCCTTATATGATGAAGATTTCATTGGACAATTTGGCCGAGCAATATGGTGGTGAAGTTCGTGAGTTTTAATATGCTCTTGGTTAGTCGTTTATTTCCCCTCGGTAGCTACGAATTCCGTTCTATAATCATCCCAGCCAAAGCAGACTCCATTTTAAATTCATGGGGCTCGTGCATGCTTACCTGGACGAGCTCAATTGAGTCGGCAGACACATAGCTATCTACAACTCAGCTACGGATTTTTTTAGCGCCTCTTGCCGTGTTTCACAGAGCTGGGTACCAGGCAGAAGATCGAAGACACCCAATCGTTCAAGGGTAGTTTTCGCCTGTGCATGGGGTTTGACGATTAGCACACGCTGTTGTGTCTCGACTGCATCTTTAATCGCATTCTCAATCGCCAGAGAAACCGTAGTGTCTATCAAGGGAACCTCGCTCAAGTCCAATATCACTGTGCGGTAGTTTTCTATTGCTCGACGCTTTTGCGCAATCGCCTTGGAAACACCAAAAATCATCGGGCCACTAAAGTATAAGAAAAGCACTTGGTCATTGGCCCTTTCAAGCAGTTCCCTTTCTGCCTCGGTCAAGGGAACTTCGTCATCAGCGCTACTGGTCGCCTTGATGTTCTGCTCTTGCAAATGGCTCAATCTTTCAATGGTGAGAATATTAGCGATAAAGACACCGAGACCGACAGCAACAATCAAGTCGATAAATACAGTTAACAGCATAACCACATACATGATCATGGCGGCTTGCGTAGATACCTTATGTGCGCGTCGCACGAAACTCCAATCAAGAATGTCAATGCCGACTTTAAACGCTATTGCCGCCAATACTGCCAGTGGAATATGCTGTGTTAATTCGGCGGCACCAAACAGAATCAATGCCAACAGCAATGCCCGCACGACACCCGATAACGCGGTTCGCGCGCCTGTCTGTATATTGACAACTGTGCCCATGGTGGCTCCGGCTCCGGGCAGCCCGCCAAACATGCCAGAGACCATATTGCCAATGCCCTGGCCGATCAGCTCCCGATCCGATTTGTGTTCCTGACGTGTTAATGAATCAGAAATCACCGCTGTCAACAGTGAATCGATGCATCCCAGCATCCCCAAAACTATGCCGTCTAATATCATGACGGTCAATTGTTCTTGGGTGAATGTGGGCAGCAGGATGCTAGGTAGTGTTAATGCTATTTCTCCGATTTTGCGGATATCAGCTGATGAAAAAAACCAAATTGAAGCCAAAGAACCCACCACCAGTGCGGCTAGCTGTGGAGGAATGATGCGTCCCCATCGCTTTGGCATAAGGAATAAAATACTCAGAGTGATTAGTCCGAGTAGCGTTTCCATCGGCTGCATATTTTCAACTAATGTTGGCAATGCCGCCATTGTACCTGTGACACCACCAGGGGGCGGAGCCTGGCCAAGTAAGGGAGCTATCTGCAAAATAATGAGAATACACCCTATGCCCGACATAAAACCAGAAATGACACTGTAGGGCATCAAGGT
>JANQMK010000316.1 GCA_028280085.1 Pseudomonadales bacterium | reverse complement strand
GGTGATGACTTAGTCACCATTGTTGGCAGTGAAGATGAAGTACTCAACTGCCAACCAAATTTGGCAATGGTCGCCCAATTACCCTTTCGCGGCATTATTATCACAGCACCAGGTATCAACACCGACTTTGTCTGCCGTTTTTTTGCACCGCAAAGCGGTATTGACGAAGATCCGGTAACTGGCTCAGCCTACACCGAAATCGCGCCATATTGGGCAGAAAATCTACAAAAAAATACCTTAAGTGCTCGACAATTATCTTCTCGTGGTGGCAAAGTGGCTTGTAAACTATTACCAGACCAGCGTATTCTCATTAGCGGACCCGCTAGACTGTACATGGAAGGCACGATTTTAGTTGATTAACTCTAGAGAACCATGACACTAAAAAACAGTGCCGATGGCCAAGTACACCAAACAACTATAATTTGGTTTACTCAAATCTAAGCTTTTACCAACTGGCGGGCAATCTTGATGATGCAAAGACCTAACTTAGTAACACGGTGGCGATAACCCAAATCGTATTTGCGGCCACTGTGAAGTACACTTTGACTTATGGCTATTACCAGAGATGAATAATGCTGCGATCCGTGAAGACATCAACAAGATTATTCAGCCTATAGCTGACAGTAGCGGTACCACTATTAGTTTAAAACCATTGATTACTGCGTCAGTGCCCATGCCAAACCCAACGATGCTACACTGGTGAAAGCGGCAGAGCAGCTTACCGGCTCGACATCACAATCTGTTTCTTTTGCGACAGAAGCGCCCTTTTTTGCAGGAACTTGGTATAGAGACAATAGTGCTATTCGCTTGCTTGCATCATTCATTCAGCAATTTTGTCTCTAAAATAATGTCCAATACGAGTATTTAGCTACACAGAATACCTATGGAATAAAATTTTAGTGATTTTTTACGCTATTTTTGCTTAATAGCGATGACGTAAAATGGGGTAAAATAAACGACTAAGACGTCGCTTGACTAACGGCATGTAGCACAATATCAGGACAGAAATAGCGTGAACGTGAATAAAAAGGAATACGTTAACTGGTTTAGACACTCGTCTCCCTATATTAATGCTCATAGGGGTAAGGTGTTTGTGCTAATGATATCTGGCAGCGCTATTCGCGATGCCAATTTTGATAATATTATCCATGACGTCACCTTACTTAACAGCCTCGGCGTACGCCTAGTTATTGTCTTTGGTTGCCGTCCGCAAATAGAAGAACGGCTGCATAAACAAGAGATCACGTCGGCCTTCCATCGCGCCATACGTATTACCGATAACACCATACTGTCCATTGTTAAAGAAGCCGTCGGTGCACTACAGATTGAATTGGCAGCCAAACTATCTATGGGCTTGGCCAACTCACCCATGCATATGGCCCATATCAATGTCGTGAGCGGCAACTACGTCACAGCCAAGCCCAAAGGCATTTTTAATGGTATAGACTATCAGCATACTGGACAGGTCAGAAAAATCAATGGAGCCGCTATTAAGCAACACCTTGACACTAGCTCTATTGTGCTTGTTGCTCCTTTAGGCTACTCACCAACCGGAGAAGTGTTTAATTTACCATTGGAAGAAGTCGCGATCGAAGCAGCTCAGCATTTAGTAGCTGACAAACTCATTATACTGAGTTCTAGCGAAGGCGTGTGTGACGACAGTGGTAATCTACTGAGAGAGCTTTCGCTCGTTGAGGGCAGAAGTTTTCAAGAGAAACTTACACCGCAAGATGAGCTCTACAGAACATTGCATGCTGCCTGCCAAGCCGTTAATAGCGGTGTTAAGCGTTGTCACATCGTTAGCTATAAACATGATGGCGCGTTAATTGAAGAACTGTTTACACGTGACGGGGTCGGAACCTTATTAGGTCAAGATAAATATGAAACTATTCGTGTTGCCACAATAGAGGATGTCGGCGGTATCTTAGAATTAATCGCACCGCTAGAAAAAGACGGCATTCTCGTTAAACGTTCACGTGAACTACTTGAAAGCGAGATCACTCAATTCACTGTGGTAGAGCGGGACGGAGCTATCATTGCATGTGCCGCTTTGTATCCTTACGACGACAATCAATCAGGCGAATTGGCTTGCGTTGTTACTCACCCTGACTATAGAAAGGGTAAACGCGCTGCTAATCTACTGATGCATATCGAAAATCAGGCAAGAAATGCTAAACTACAGCAATTATTTGTCTTGACAACCCAGGCATCTCATTGGTTTATCGAACAGGGATTTACTCCAACTGACTTAGCCCAGCTACCAGCGCAAAAACAACAGATTTATAATCTGCAAAGAAACTCAAAAATTTTCATCAAACAGCTTTAGTATTTAAAGTGCTGTCCTGATTAGCATACATATGTTAGTCAACGGTAGATTCTGTTATATTTTTGCGTTACACATGATTACTGGCCCAACTTATCAGTAAAGCCTGCTCACTCAATATGGCCTCTGGGGCAGCGACAAAGACAGTTACCGTAATAAAGGGAATAAAATGCCTAATTATCGATCAAAACGTTCCACAAGCGGACGAAATATGGCTGGGGCACGTGCATTGTGGCGCGCTACCGGTATGAAAGATGAGGACTTTAAAAAGCCTATTATTGCAGTGGTGAATTCGTTTACTCAATTTGTACCAGGCCACGTCCACCTAAAAGACTTAGGGCAGCTGGTAGCCCGAGAAATCGAAGCGGCCGGCGGTGTTGCTAAAGAATTTAATACTATTGCTATCGACGACGGTATTGCCATGGGACACGACGGCATGCTTTACAGTTTACCTTCTCGAGATATTATCTCAGACTCTGTCGAGTACATGGTAAATGGCCACTGCGCAGACGCCATGGTTTGCATATCAAATTGCGACAAGATCACACCAGGTATGCTAAATGCCGCCCTGCGGCTTAATATTCCCGCGGTCTTTGTTTCCGGCGGACCAATGGAAGCGGGTAAAACCAAGTTATCTGAGCATAAGTTGGATTTAGTCGATGCCATGGTCATGGCCGCCGATCCAACTGTCAGTGATGAAACAGCCGAAGCTTATGAGCGTTCCGCCTGCCCCACTTGCGGTTCATGTTCTGGTATGTTCACCGCAAACTCGATGAATTGTTTAACCGAAGCCCTCGGGCTATCACTGCCGGGTAACGGCAGTACCTTGGCCACACACGCCGATAGAAAAGAACTGTTTTTACGGGCGGGTCGCCGTATCGTTGATATCACCAAGCGCTACTATGAGCAAAATGACGAATCTGTCTTACCTCGCAATATTGCCAACTATAAAGCTTTTGCCAATGCGATGACATTAGATATCGCTATGGGTGGTTCGACTAATACGATTTTACATTTATTGGCAGCTGCCCACGAAGCCCAGGTTGATTTCACCTTAAGTGATATCGACCAGCTATCAAGAAAAGTGCCACAGCTCTGTAAAGTGGCGCCCAATACCCCACTTTATCATATGGAAGATGTACACCGAGCGGGAGGGATTATGGCCATACTGGGCGAGCTCGATCGGGCGGGATTGTTAAACTCGGATATACCCACGGTTCATAGCCCAACCCTAAAAGATGCCTTAGCACAGTGGGATATACTGCAAACTAATGACGATGCAGTGAAGCAATTCTACCGTGCTGGTCCTGCAGGAATCCCTACACAAACTGCTTTCAGTCAAAGTGAACGCTGGTCAACACTAGACGCCGACAGAGAGAATGGTTGCGTGAGAAGTATTGGCAATGCGTATAGTGCGGAAGGCGGTCTAGCCGTATTAAAAGGTAATATTGCTGAGGACGGTTGCATTGTAAAAACCTCTGGCGTCGACGAGAGTATTTGGATCTTCGAGGGTAAAGCACATGTATGCGAAAGCCAAGATACGGCTGTCGAGCATATTCTAGGAGATAAGGTCCAGCCTGGCGACGTTGTTGTTATCCGCTATGAAGGCCCAAAAGGCGGGCCCGGCATGCAAGAAATGCTCTATCCAACCAGTTACCTAAAGTCTAAAGGACTCGGAAAACAATGCGCCTTACTAACTGATGGTCGCTTCTCTGGCGGTACGTCTGGGCTTTCCATAGGCCACGCCTCACCCGAAGCGGCGGCCGGCGGCGCAATTGGCCTTAT
>JANQMK010000313.1 GCA_028280085.1 Pseudomonadales bacterium | reverse complement strand
CGCCACCGGTAATTGATATAGCTACTGCCATATCTGCCACGCCCAAGGTCGCCGTATCAGTACCGTTAGAAGAAGCAACGTTCCATGACAGCATACCGCCAGAAACTGTCATCGACAGATTACCCTGAGTAAATGTACCTGATGTAATAGTCGCACTACCAACACCATTTGTGTCGGTAAAATCAGAAGTCTCCAGTGAAACAGTAACGCCTTCAGAACTACCCTCAATCGTGCGTGTTGAACCAGAACCCGTTACCGTAATATTACCGTCAAGCGTCATGCCAGCACCCGATGCACCCATTGAATAGGTAACTTCCTCTAAGACATTCACTAGCTCATCAAAATTGCCATTAATAATCTGATTTGCTGTTTCAATCTGATCTGGGAAGCTTGACTCTACCGGCGCTGCATCATTTAAGCCAGCCCCCAATGCAGTTAATACATCTCTTAGATCATCAACAAAATTCTTCGCCTGCTCTAGTGGACTATCTTGTTCTTCTGGCACAACAACTACAATAGTTTCTGAACCTGCTTGTTCTGCTTCTTCTTGTTTAGTCTCCACACTGGTTTCAATAGCCGCGATCAATTCACTTGTCGTGCCAGCATTAGTTAGAGTTTCTTCCACACTGGAAATGACCTCTAATGCTTCCGTCATAATATCATCTAAGTCAATTACTGTTGCGGTATCGACACTACCAACAAAACTACCTTCATTTTCGACAAAGGTATCAACCACCGACTGAAGCGCCGCCTCAATGGAAGACTGACCTGATTCAAGGCCAGCACTGACAATAGCTGAAGAAAGCATCGCAGCTTGCAAAACAGAGTCATCTGTTACTGCCGCCACTGCTGTCGTGTCAGTAATATCAACCACCGGCAATTGAGTAATATCCACACCGACATCATCAAAGAACAGCACGGATACCGTATCATTAGACTCCTCCACGGCGGATTCAATAGCTGCTTGGATTGCACTCGCCGAAGAATCAGTAACAGCCGCTACTGCTGCAGTAATGGCATCTTCGGCAATCTCCGCTGCCAGATCTGTCAAGGGCGTGACATTAGCAGTAGTCGCTACACCGTCTTCGATTTCTGGAACCACTGCAGATAACTCAAAAGATGTAGCCAGCGAATAATCCGCGCCAAAAGCGACGACAGAATCACCTTGCGTACCACAGCCTGCTGGAATATCGCAAACCATAGTGGTAGTACTGGACGCGGTAATATCAACAAAAACCGGACCGACATAATTCTCGATTATCGCTGAATAGCCGCCTGTGTCGTTGGTCGTCGTTGTCGCCAAGGCATTCGCCAGCCTAGCGCCGCTGCTGTCCACACCGAAAAACGTAACGATACCGCTCTTAATGATGCCTTTTGAAGCCGTACCAGAAACAGTAACAGAACTCGTTTCAACTGGCTCAGAGTCACCGTCGTAACCACAACCCGCTGCAAATAATACTGCTATACACGCTAGTGAAAAAAACTTTTTATGGTAATTCATATCTATGCCTAATCCGTTAGTAAGTAGAAAGGTTTAAAGTCACCTTTAGTATAGACACGGTTTAATTAAGATGAAGCAAGGTCAAGCAATATAATGGTGGTACCAAAGGCTTAGCTGCTTTAACCAATTGGTAAGACATGAACATGGAGTAATCTCACTATCACAGATTGTAATAGTAATAATCGTGCCTAATCGCCATTTTATATTAAAACTGGTTTCTAGTTATTCACCACCCATTTTGTTGACCACAGATCAACTTAAATATATGCGAAAAAATTTCTTATATATTTTTGTCCTTTAACCACTATTATTAACTATAAATCGCGATAGGATGGCTCAATGGATCAACAACAGCTAGATAATAGATTATTCCGGTATAGCCGGTCTGCCAAAAGTATATGATTTGGTTCTAACTACTGCTACACCGCTTAAGCGGATTTTTTTACCCGCAAATAGTGCCACTAGCCGACTTCAACAGTTGCAAAAGCCGTAGTAATAAGAGCGTTATTTAAAAGCGTAGAGGTAAAAAAATCTGTAAAAGATAAATAGGCAAACTTGAAAAGAGTCGACGGCTGAAACCTAATAGCGCTTAGGGCTATTAGGTTTCTCTGTCAGTAGAGATACAGTGAACTATTGAATAGGAACAGAGTAAGTCACAACCCATTTAGCGTCTGTATCCTTAGTGTCGTCTTCTTCTTCATCGACGATGGCACTAAGAGTAAATGAAAGATTATCATTGTAGGCGTAGGATATATCCAGATGAGTAAATCCGTCATCATCTCCGCCATTATCAGCCCGGCCAATCGTTGCCGAATACTTTTCATAACTGTAACCTAACGACCAGTAGTCATACTCTGAATCACCGGCGATATTTTTCACATAAGATCCGGTAATACCCATAATGCCCCCAGTTAAGATCAATTCAGACAAATCTAAAAAGTTCTCTTCTGAATCTTCAGGGTATACATAGGTCCATATTGCGGCACCTAGCGTAATATCATTGACCTCAGTTGTGTAGTCAATAAATAAATCGTATTCGGAGCTTGGGTCTCCATCTACAGGCCCAAACGCAGCACTTGTCGCCCAAACACCGCCACTTAAACCACTTTCATGACTATATACTAGATCTCCCGATACCGCTGCATCACCGGACCCAAGGTTTTCCCCACGAAATAAATACATATTAGAAACAGCAGCTGAAGCAGACAGCTCCGCGGTAGCCGGCATTGCTATAGTTAATGCAGAAGTAGCCGCAATAGCTGCTACAGTGGTATAGCCTAGTTTTTTCTTCTCGTTCATCAATAGTCTCCAATTTTCTTTATGATGGTTTCTTCGTAAAAGCTCTTAACAATGCCTGCCAACAATTGACAGGCTAATGATTCAACTCATTTAACCCTTTATCCTAAAATCTTTATCCTAAGACCTTCTTTATCTCCCAACGAGATAGGGTTTTACATTGATACTGTTATAGTGGGAAGAGAAATTTGAAAGCAACAGCCCAACACGGTAATGGTCTAACAAAACGTTTATGTGTTGAGAAAAACTATTTTCTACTGCAGACAACTGTTAGCACTCTCTCTATATCCTATCTATAAACCCGATAGGCTATAAGCTCATAATCGCGTTCTGATTCTCTTATTATTACTTGCTTCCCCACTTCATCATTTAACCTAAATCAACCTAAATACATCTCCAAAACCTGTCTGGCCATTAGGCCTTACTGGATTGAAGGTAACGCCTTATTTTTTCAGCGCTATATTTAGCATATAAAAGGGTCTTAACGTAAGAGAAATAAGCAAAAATTTACAAAAAGTTTAATTTTTACACTTATTATTGCCTATTACCCTTACTCTACTTACCCTAATTTGCACAATCACAAATTCACTAAACCGGAAAAACTTATTGCGCTACCTAAAACCCATTACATAAACCAAACTAATAATTACACACTAATCAACCTAATTGGACTATATCCTATACGCTCCTATACACCATAGGGCAGTGCTTATAGTGGGCAACTTGTCATCACCGGAATTATTTTCGGTGGCTTTTTATACCAAACTTACACCGAACTGATACCAGACCAAGATTATTAAGCCAAATACCTGCCACTTTAACCGAAGAAGCTGATTATATGAGTCCTGTTAATACAATGAGATAATGCATTAGGCGCTCAGTGCTTAACAAACATCAAAGAACAAACAATACTCACACCCATTGTCTTAAGCTAACCACACTATTGTTGTTGGCCTTCCATTTCCTTGATGCGCGCCTTTAATGTCCTCACTTCTTCAATTAACCCTTTAAGTTGTTGCTCAACATCAACCTGATCATCAATCGGTTTACTGTGATGACTTCCTCTCTCTGACGTCGCAGTTGCGTTATAACCTGCATCATCCACTGCGCCCTTGCCAATATTGTTAGTAGCACTTCTCATAGAAGCGGTTGTTTTACGACCAATATCTAATAAGACAGTTTGCCCACCAACACCGTTCGTGCCGTTTTTACCCGTCAACCCCGGCTTGCCTTTATCGCCAGCTGGCCACCACTTTTTAACGCGCGCGCCAAGATTTTCAAAATAGCCCTGTGCAACGTCACCACCTTGTCCACCGGGACCACCCGTACCACCAGCGCCGCCACTGGCACGGGCAACAATGGCCGCAAGATAATGTGGGCCGCGCCCCCGATCTTGATTATCCCACAAACTCACTGAGATATTACCGGCATCGGCACCTTTACCACCAGAACCGCCGTTGCCACCGCGTCCACCGTCGCGGCCATTGCATTTCTTTATTAAGCCACTCTTCTGGCCATGACCGCCGGCACCGCCATGACCGCCAGCGCCGCCAGAGGTATCAATGGTAAGATTACCTAAACGCTCTACGCCAAGTCGCAGCGTAACATGCACTCCTTTAGTGCCATTATGGCCATTCTCACCGTGTTCACCATCATTACCTATGGTACATTGTGGTGCAGAGTTGAGATGACTAGCGCCCTTTGGACCAACTTGACCATTGCGACCTCGACCATCAATAACAACGTTGTTACCAATCTGTGCATGATTAGCGAATACCGCCCAGCTGTTAACACCGTCTGCAAAAGTAATTTTTGCATTGTCGCCAATCACTAAATTATCGAGCACCAAGCGAGATTTGCTCTCATCAATGACTAACGTCTGGCCGGGTTTAATAGTGAGAGAGGTATCGATATTTGCGATTGAACAACTGCTAAACGCTGCTAACACCCAGCCTACAAAATATTGCAGCGCAACATATCTTTTTTTCATGATGAAGTAAACGTGATAAATAGTGTATTCAACGAACTAAGTCACTCATTAGTCAATAGCTTACTAGCTCTACGTGATTATCATCTTTGGTTGACTGACCATTGATGTACAAATGTATGACTTGATGAACACGTACCACCAATTTCGCGCTCAGCGAACGGGGTCGACCGCAGATACCGCGCAATTATCTGCTAAGTCATAGCTAAACTCAAAATTATTTTCGCAATAGCTAGTCCCGATAGATAAGTGATAACACTAACCAGACAAGACTCTCGTATTACACCACCCTGCTACGTATTACAGCCATACCAATAGTTTCTTTGCCAGCCCCCTTCCTACTTGCTAACGCTGACTGCAAATGAGGATTTATCAACCAAATGCGACTGATAACACTGTGTTTAGTCATCTGACAAAGCAGTCCTACCCTGGTAAAATAGGGCCACTAAACACTCATCCACGCATAATCGACATTGAATAACACCATGACCGACTCATCGATATGGCAAGCAATCTCGCAAAAACTGGCTAGTTTTTCTTCATCACCAAGCGAACCTGAAGCCGAAAGCGATTGGCAAAAAAACCTAAAAGCATTGTTTGCTAGCACCTTGACTAAATTTAATTTGGTCTCGCGCGAAGAATACGAAGTACAAGTAGCGTTACTTAAAAATGCCCGGCAACAGTTGAACGAATTAGAACAGGTAATCAAACAATTATCTGACCAGTTAGAGCGCTCAGCTTCTCAGCGGCCGGATGCGTAGCAATTAACTCGTTTACGTTTACCATAAATTTCGACGCATTACCTAGCAGCCGCTTAGTAAAGATATCAACTCACATTGAGCCGGTCCCATCGCCTCACAACAAAACACTCTTAATACCATTCTGTAGGTTTCGTCTTACAGCTTGTCAGCAAACGCCGGTAGCTAATAGCGTGATATCGACTAGCCTGAAAAAAAATCCGACCGTTAAAATAGGCTCGCCGTAATGTTATCTCAGGTTTACAGCCTGACCATTAAAAGAGACGAGGCTATTTATGTCACTCGCTATTCTATTCACACGAGCACAGGTAGGTATTGACGCACCGCTGGTAGCCGTCGAAACCCACTTATCGAATGGCTTACCCAGCCTTAATATTGTTGGCTTACCAGAAACCGCCGTGAAGGAAAGCAAGGACCGCGTACGTAGCGCCATTATCAATTCACGCTTTGAATTTCCGGCAAGGCGTATCACCATTAATCTTGCCCCGGCAGACCTACCCAAAGGCGGTGGCCGTTTTGATCTCGCCATCGCTTTGGGCATCTTGGCTGCGTCGGGGCAAATCCCCCTTGACGAATTGCAGCGGTATGAATTTCTGGGAGAACTGGCTTTATCTGGCGAATTACGTGAGGTTAAGGGCATACTGCCAGCAGCCATCGAAAGCAACCATGAGGACCGCACACTCGTGGTACCTTATAACAACGCCGCAGAAGCCGCGTTATTCGACACCGCTAAAGTATTGCCAGTTAAACATTTGCTCGACATCTGCCAGCACCTGCATAAGCAGCCGATATTGCCGTTGTATCAAGATACATCCAAAACAGAGCAACCCATCGACCTAACATGCCCCGACTTGGCAGATATCGCGGGGCAGCAACGGGCAAAACGCGCATTAGAAATAGCTGCCGCTGGCGGCCACAACCTGCTAATGTGTGGCCCACCTGGCACGGGTAAAACGATGCTTGCAACGCGACTACCATCAATACTGCCGGAACTCAGTGAAACGCAAGCGCTGCAGGTCGCAGCGATTAAGTCGGTATCAAATCAGTCTTGGCAAGCAGAAAACTGGAAAATCCCACCCTTTAGATCATCTCATCATACCGCCTCTAGTATTGCACTAGTGGGCGGGGGCAATGTGCCTCGCCCCGGTGAAGTAACGCTCGCCCATTACGGCGTATTATTTTTAGATGAAATACCAGAGTTTCAAAAACATGTATTAGAGGTACTGCGCGAACCACTCGAGTCAGGCCACATCACCATTTCTAGGGCACAATATCAAGTGGTTTTTCCTTCACAGATACAGTTAATCGCGGCACTGAATCCCTGTCCCTGCGGCTACCATGGCGATACGTCGGGTCGTTGCCGCTGTTCTGCAGAAAAAGTTCAGCGCTATAAAGAAAAAATTTCCGGCCCCCTACTGGATAGAATTGATATTCAAATTGAAGTGCCGCCGTTACCTACTGATCTACTGTTAAAAAATGCTAAGCAAGGCGAAAATAGTTACACAGTGCGCCAACGTGTCAAAAACGCTAGAAAAACACAATTATGTCGCCAGCAAAAAATGAATGCAGAGCTATCAAACGGTGATATTAAGCAACATTGTGTTATTAGCACTGGGGACAGAAAGTTGCTCGAGCGAGCTATCGATACACTACAGCTTTCTGCCAGGGCTTATTTTCGCATTCTCAAAGTTGCCCGTTCCATCGCTGATCTGGCACAAAGTGAAAGCATCCAAACCACCCATCTTAGCGAAGCAATCGGTTTAAGAAAGCTAGGGAGACAACAACGCACTAACAGATAGTTAAATAGCTGATTATCTCTCATCCTTTGCTGCCGCTTGATCTCTCATACGATCAATGACGGGAATGCGAAGCCGTTCTTGTTCATTGAAATGTGACTGCTGCAACTCAGCTATTTGTTCCTGTTGATGCTCAGGTGTCAAATAGTGTAAATCCAGAATCTGCTGCCGTTGAGCGCGATATTCCTCAACTCGCTGATCCCACTGTGCTGCCTGTTCATCTGCTTTAGCATAGCGCTCTGCAGCCTCAATGCCCAACACGTCAGCCCGCAACTGGAATATTTCACTGGCGGACGCACCATCAAGCTTAGCCTCTTCAACCCGCTGACTGAGATCTTGTCTGGCTTGCTCTCTAACTCTTCTCTGCCTGGCTTGTGGCGGTAGTATATCAACCAGTTCCGCTAATAACTGTGTTTTTTCTGCCTCAGTAATATCGGTACGCTGGCGTATCCTTATTGACTCCAGCGTGTATTCAGCTCGCTTATCCTCATCAGCGTAAAACGCATCATAGATATCCGATGACAAATGCTCTAACCTGAGGTCACGTCGCATCTGATAAAGGGTCTCGAAATTTGCCAAACTCGCTGATGGGTCCGCCCCATGACCTAAGTCAGCAATCAAATCCGCCACACCGTTTCGTAAATTAAGATAGCGCTGTAAAATATCTAGCGCTTCTCCACTGGCAAGTGACGGCAACGTTTGTGC